>NZ_JAKRFV010000013.1:0-128454 GCF_022347945.1 Pseudoalteromonas sp. MM17-2
AAGCGAGGGAATAATCTCGTTGAGTTCGTTTGCTATTTGATTTCATTACACTCTCCAAATTAAGTTTGAAAAGTGTCAACGCTATTTAGGACGGGTCAAATAATTGAAAAAGCCGGCAAATTGCCGGCTTTTTTATTATTCGCTGTTCGCGCTAATCGACTAGAGGTTCTCCAAAAAGTCATCGTCGTAGTCTTGCGCTTCAGGCTCTTCCTCTACAGGCGGATTGCCGTCATGTAGCTCATACAGCTGGCGCTGGTAGTAAATATCTTTCATAAAGGTATACGGGTCCAGCGATTCATTTAGCAGGCTCTCTTGGGGGATCAATGAAGCTCGCGCCTCCACGGCCTTCAAAGCAAACACTAAAATAGTTTGCGGTGTGGTCAGAGCGATTTCAGGCAATACCATATTATCAACAATATCGCCGGTTACGTTGCGTGCGGTGCTCGGCCCCATTCCTGGGATCATCACATACGCTCCATCACCTACTCCCCAAACCCCTAAGGTTTGGCCAAAGTCTTCATCAACATACTCCAACCCAAGGGATGAAGCCACGTCAAATAGTCCCCCTATACCTACTGTGGTATTGACTAAAAAGCGCGCAATGCTTATGCCGGTGTGATCCGCTTTGCCTTGCAGTGCTGCATTAATAGCATCGGTTGGCGCGCTGATATTGTCGGTAAAGTTCACCACCGAACGACGAACAGGCGCTGGCGTTACTTCCACATAACCCACTGCAACTGGCCGCAAAATGTAAGCATCCAACACATCCATATTAAAGTCATACAATGGCCGGTTCAGGCTTTGTAGCGGATCGCGCGGATCCTCTTTTTCTGGAGGAACCTGGGCACAGGCACTGAGTACTAACGCCACAAGCGTTATAAAAGTCTTCTTTAACATGTCACTTCCTACTGAATCAAAGTGTCGATAAGCACGTCCACTTGCTTCTGTTGCTGCTGGTCAATCACACCAGACTGTCCTTGTAATTCGCCGCTGGCAATGGCGACATCACCATCTTTGGAGATACGAGCGATGATTTGCACTTGCTCAAATTGAGCCAGTGTTAATTCCGCCATCATCGCATCCGCTTGCGATAATGTCACCGTCATTGGCAATGAAAATTCAGAAAAACGCTTTACTGCCAGAGGCATAGGTGGCCCGGAAGCAGCTTTAGCATAGACAAACAAAATCGCTTGATGGGGGATGCGGTCTTTAACTTTATCGGCAAGCGATACAGCAACCGTTATTTCCTCGCCGGAGCTTTGCTGCGACTGGCTAATGCGTTGCTCGATTTCATCGATGCGCTGCGCCACCATGGCATAACGCGGATCGTCTTGACGCATGGACGATAAAATAAGCTCAAAGGCACTTTTTGCTTCAAGCCAATCTTGGCGCTCGTAGGCTATTAGCGCCAACATGGAAATCGCATCCATATTTTGTGGCTGCTGCTGCAACACTTGCGAGAGTAACTTTGCCGCCTGCGTCATACTGCTGTCGTTACCCCGTACCAACAGCGCTTGTGCGTAGCTGACTTTAGCGCCTAAGTTGTCTGGGTCCATGACCAATACTTTATCAAAAGCTTGAGTGGCCATTTCAAACTCATCCAGGGTCATTGCAACGCGTCCTAACATTAGCCAGGCAACGGCATCATCGCCGTCTTGTGCTAGGCGGGTGCGAAGCCCGAGTAATAACGCTTGTCGCTCGTTGGCCGACAATGGTTCACCTTTGCCCATCACCGCGCGCTCACCTAACTCAGGCAGTTGTTCAATAGCCTGCTCCCAGCTCTTTAACTGCTGATAACTGCCAGTAAAGTAGTAAAACACGCCACTGAGGACCACCACAAAGAGCACCCCTGTTAACGCCAAAATACGGTTATTACCTCGGCCATGTAGCTGTTGCTCAGGTGATAGATCGTTCAGTAAACGACGCTTCAACTCAACCATCGACTCATCAAAACTGCTTTGTGAGATGCGCTCCATGGCGAGTTCGTCTGCAAGCTCTTGCTGACGTTGATTGAAGATGTCAATACGCTGCGCATTTACGCCTGAATTACTCTGTGCCTGAAAACGTCGAAAAAACGGCCAGCAGACAAACACTAAAGCAATAATAATCAGGGCAGCAAAGCCCCCCCACATAGTAAGCATTACGCTGACTCCTTACGCTGATATTGCTTGATAAGTTGCTGCAGTTTTTGCTCATCGGCCGCTGACCAACTTGCTTTTTTCGCCGCTTTCTTTTGCCGTAAAACAATAAAAGCTAAGCCAGCAATAACGATCAGCCCTGGCAAGATCCATAATAAGATGGTCGCTGGAGTGACTGGCGGCTGATAGTGCACAAAGTAACCATAACGATCAATCATATAATCAATCACTTGGTCTTTATTTTGACCCTCTTTAACGAGCTCTTCGACTTTATCGCGTAAGTCTTTGGCCACCACGGCATCAGAGTCAGCGATATTTTGATTTTGACACTTTGGACAGCGTAGCTCTTTGGTTAACTCTGAAAACAGCTGGGCTTGGTCGTCATTAGCAAAATCGTACTTTTCCTCCACAGCAAGTGCTGGCAGCGCCAACATCAGGACTATGGCTAATAGTAAATATCTCATTGCGCCTCCTGCATTAAGGGTGCGAACTTAGCGCGCCACACACGTTGGTTAATGTCGCCGGTATGATGCACAAGCACTTTCCCCTCGCTATTAATGAGGAAGGTTTCGGGCGCACCTGAAACGCCTAAATCAAGAAGAAATTGGCGATCTAGATCAAGCATGTTGAATTGATATGGGTCGCCTGCACGGGCCAACATATCACGCACTTCTTGCTGCAAAGCAGCGAGGTTAAATTGACCGTCAAAATCAGGGTCGTAGCCTTGTTCATAATACAAACCAACAATACTAACTCCCTGCTCGCGTAACTCGGTCAAATAACCCAGCTCCGCCAAGCAGGTAGGACACCAAGTGCCCCAAACGTTGAGTAAATAGGTTTGCCCTTGCAGGTCGGCATTGGTCCAGCGTTTATCTGGATCCATGAGATCAGGCAAGTCAAAGGCCGGCAAAGGCTGATTCACGCGGCCGCTTTGTAATTCGCGCGGATCTGAAAAAAGGCCTTTGAGTAAAAACCCGCATAACAGCACGAAAACTAATAACGGCGTAATCACTATCCACTTTTTACTCATGACTGACCTTCCTTACGCACGCGACGGCGATAGCGTCTATCGAACAACACAACAAACCCAGCTAAGGAGATTAATATCCCACCTAGCCACATCACCCGCACATAAGGTTTATGGTACAAGCGTAAAGACCACGCGTTACCGCTTAATTGCTCACCAAGGGCCAGGTATAAATCGCGGGTAAAACCTGGGTCAACCGCAGCCTCGGTCATAAACTGCATGCCGATGTCATAGCGGCGTTTTTCCGCGTGTAATACGGCTTCCACCTCATCACCATCAAACACAGTGACAACGCCAGCGTGACCACTGTAATTGGGGCCACGAATGGCTTTAACACCATCAAAACGGAATTCATAGCCACCTAAGGCAACTTGCTCACCGGGCTCAACGCGCACGTCTCGTTCGGTGGAATAAGCCGATGTAAGGGTGACCGAGATCACGACTAAGGCAAGACCGACATGGCCAAGCAGCATCGCCCAATAGCTCAAACCGAGGCGCTTAATGCCAGTGGCCACACTGCTTGCTTGTGACACTTTTAACAACAGGTCTTGGGCGCTCATAATTAACACCCACACTCCTAGGCCGGTGGCCAGTAGCGTTAAGGCACTGACGTTATCGAAGCTGCTATACAGCCACACCGGTGTCGCGATCAGTGTCAGGACTAGCCCGAGGCCATACTTACGTGCCACTTGGCTAAACTTATTCTGCTTCCAGCGTAGCAGTGGTGCGGCGCCTAATAGCAAGGCAAAAGGCACAATTAAATAACTGAACATCTGATTGAAGAACGGTTCACCAATGGAAATAGACCCAAGGCCGAGCTCCTTGTGCACCATAGGGAGCAACGTGCCAAGCAGGACAATAAGGGTTGCCACCACCAATAAAATATTATTTAGCCACAGTGCCACTTCACGCGAGAATAGGCTGTAACGTCCCTCACTTTGTACCTGCCCTGCACGCAGTGCATACAGCAACAAACCGCCACCGACGACGATGGCTAAAAACGCCAAAATAAACATACCGCGATCTGGGTCTGACGCGAACGCGTGCACCGAGACGATGATCCCTGAACGCACGATAAAGGTACCTAGTAAGCTCAGCGAGAACGCTGCAATAGCCAATAGCACAGTCCATGACTTAAAGATGCCGCGTTTTTCCGTGGTCGCCAAAGAGTGCAATAATGCGGTGGCCACCAGCCACGGCATCAGTGAGGCGTTCTCTACTGGATCCCAGAACCACCAGCCCCCCCAGCCAAGTTCAGCATAAGCCCACCAGCTACCAATAGTAATACCGAGAGTCAAAAAGCCCCAGGCAGCCATCGTCCAAGGACGAGACCACTTGGCCCACAAATTATCTAGCTGACCGGTCAACAGTGCGGCAATAGCAAATGAGAAAGAGACAGATAAACCCACATAGCCCATATACAGCAATGGCGGGTGAATAATCATGCCAGGGTCTTGCAGCAAAGGATTAAGATCGCGCCCTTCTACTGGAAAGTAAGGTAATAAGCGTTCAAACGGGCTCGACATCAATAAGGTATAAAGCATAAAGCCAACCGCTAAGAACCCAAGTACGCCGAGCACCCGTGCCCGCAGCGGCCATGGCAACGATTTAGACATCAGCGCCACTGCGGCTGTCCAACCCGCTTGCATGACCAGCCATAATAAAATAGCGCCTTCATGGCCACCCCAAGTCGAGGTTATTTTGTAATACCAAGGTAGCGTGCTACTGGAGTGGTAAGCAACGTAGGCGACGGTAAAGTCATCGGTGACACTGGCGTAAATAAGAGCCGCGAAAGAGAGCAGAACAAAAATGAATTGGCCCACAGCCAAAGAAGGAGTCGCACGCATTAACCTGAGATTACCGGTATGCGCGCCCCACAAAGGAAATATAAACAACAGTACACACAGCACCATTGCTAAGGTTAGGGAAAAGTACCCGAGCTCTGGAATCATAATTTAGTTGCCGTAATTGCTATTGTATTTAGGTTTCTCGTGTTTGATACCCTTCACCGCTTCTGCCACTTCCTCTGGCATGTACTCTTCATCGTGCTTGGCGAGTACCTCGAATGCCTCAACCACATCGCTCTGCACTAAGGTGCCCTGGGCTACGATGCCTTGGCCTTCACGGAATAAGTCCGGCAAGATGCCTTTGTAACGGATGGTGACCATAGGGCCACTGTCAATCAGTTTAAACTCTACAAATAGCGAGTTTTCGTCGCGCTTAACTGAGCCTGGCACCACCATGCCGCCAATCCGTAGTTTTTGGCCAATACTGGGTTTTTCCAGATCTTTACCCTTGCCTTCAATCAGCTCACTGGGGGTATAGAAAAGGTTAATGTTCTCTTGCAACGCATACAGAGTGAGCCCCACCGCCGATGATAAACCGAGTAATAAGGCAATAATGGTGATTAAGCGTTTTTTGCGTCTTGGGTTCATAGTGACGACTCCTGCTGCGAGCGTTTCGCCCTCTCAATACGTTGCTCTCGTGCGCTTTGAGCGGCAACCTGCTTGAGCACGTTACGTTTCTCTAATAGCGAGGTCACTAAAAGCGCAATCAAAATAAATGCACAGCTGCCGAAGGAAAGCCATACATAAAAGCCATACCCACCCATGGCGAGAAATTCAGAAAAACTATTAAACTCCATGTTTTGCTCCTGTGGCGAGTGCTCTCACCCACGGTCGATGTTGTTCACTTTTTAACAGCTCCGTTTTCAAACGGATCAACGTTGCCCAGCCTAGAAAACCAGCAAAAGCGACAATATTAACCATTAACGGCCAAAACATACTTGGGTCGATGGCAGAGGTATCAAATTTAGTAATGGTTGATCCCTGGTGCAGGGTATTCCACCACTCGACTGAGAAGTGAATAATGGGTAAGTTGACCACTCCGACAAGGGCTAAAATAGACGCTGCCTTGCCTCCGGCACGTTTGTCTTCAAAGGCATGGTACAAAGACAAGACCCCTAAGTATAAAAACAACAGGATGAGCTCTGAGGTTAAGCGCGCATCCCATACCCACCAAGTACCCCACATAGGTTTACCCCACGCAGCGCCGGTCAATAATGCGATCACCGTCATTGCCGCACCCACCGGCGCTATAGCAATCACCGCCAGTTGGGCATTGCGAATTTGCCATACTAACGCGACGATGGCGGCAATGGCCATCGACGAATAAGCACCCATCGACCAAATAGCCGACGGTACATGAATGAAGATAATGCGATAGCTGTCTTTTTGTTGGTAATCGGCCGGCGCATAAGCCAACCCCCAAACCCAACCTAAGATCATGCATATCACGGTAACCACTGCAAAAAACGGCAACAGTGTGTTACACAGCGTGTAGGCCCGCTCGGCCTTGGCATAGGGATGTAACCACTTCCACATACTAGTTAATACTCACTTTCAATGCTGATGAAACGGCAATAGGCGCAAGCACGATGGCGACGGTAAGAAATGCACCTAAGATTGCGAGCTGACCGCCATAAGCCAACGACATGCTGGCTGTATCAATGGCGGAAGTCGCAAAAATCAATACGGGAATGTACAGCGGTAAGACCAACAAACTGAGTAACACTCCCCCTTTTTGCAAACCCACGGTTAACCCCGCGCCGATCGCCCCGATCAAGCTTAATAATGGAGTACCGATAAGCAACGTTAACAACGTTGCGTTGAGGGCCTGCATTTCTAAATTCATTAGTAATGCGAACAGTGGCGTTAATAACACCATTGGCAAGCCTGTAATGGTCCAATGCGCTGCAATTTTTGCCGACACACTCAGCGACAAAGGGAATGGCGACAATAATAACTGCTCCAAAGTACCATCTAGGTAATCATCTCGGAACATTTTATCCAGACCCAACATCGTCGCTAGTAAAGCAGCGACCCAAATAATACCGGGCGCCATGCGTGCCAATAAGTTTGGCTCAGGACCTACGCCAAGTGGGAACAGTGTAATCACGATTAAGAAAAACAGCAGCGGATTAACAATATCGCTGCGCTGGCGAAAGGCAAGACGAACATCTTTTTTATATACGCTGGCCCAAACTCGCCAGTAGGAGTGCTGCTGAATCATTAAATGCGATACTCCAACTGCAACTTACTGAGGTGAGAAAAGTGCGCGGTCAAGTCTTGGTGACTGGTGAGTAAAATCGCCCCTTGTTGGGCTAAATGCTGAGCGAAACGCTGTTGCAATAATGCCACGCCTTTTTTATCTACGGCAGTGAATGGCTCATCTAAAAACCACAGTTTGGCATCATTGAGCCACAACCGAGCCAAGGCAACACGGCGCTGTTGGCCAGCTGATAATTGCCGCACCGGAACATCTTCTAGTCCTACTAAGCCAAGATTGCTCAGCACGTCATAAATATTGAGGTCGGTTTTCAGTCCGTGAGTATCAAGCCAGAACTGACAATTTTCTAATGCATTTAACTGTGTGTTTACACCCGTTTTATGGCCAATAAACAACACTTGTTGCGCATAGTTTTCGTAGTCACGGCGAATACACTTTTGCATAAAGCGCACTTGCCCTTGCATAGGCTCTGAAAAGCCCGCCAAAATGCGCAATAAAGAGGTTTTCCCAGCCCCATTAGGCCCCTCTAACTGCATGATCTCCCCAGCGTTTATTGAAAAGCTAAGGTCTTCAAACAGGCATCGCTCTTGCTTAATGCAAGTGACTGCGTCAACGTGTAACACGAACAGACATTCTCAGTGCTTAAAATTGGGCGATAGTCTACCATAATGCTATGCTAATGCGAAAAATTGCGGGCAAAACTTTGATCTTGTTTCGGGGGTAATATGTCGGGCCCATCTGCCCCTTTAATTCATCACACACAAACGCTGAGCATCGCTGGCGATACGCAGCAGGCTAAGACACTCACGCTGCCCACTGAGCAGCCCTTGGCGGTTAAAAATGTTCATATCAGCGCTGACAAAGCAACGATGCAAGTTCAGCTGCAAGGTCAATGGCGTACCCTCGAGGTTCCCCTGCAATCACCGCCAAAGGGGCCGCTACCATTGACTATTGAGCAAGGCACCGTGCAACTTAATGCTCAAGGACAACTGCAATTAACGCCCAGCAAAACCTCACTGCCGCTTGGCTCCGCTCAGGATATAATGCGTTTGCTTGGCGCAGCCCTAACCAATGGTCAGGGCCAAGTTGTGAGCCCAACGCGTTTGGCGCTAACAGTGCAATTAACTGACAAAGCAGCGTTATCAATACCGGCGCTTAATGCCAGTTTGCATCTAAATAAATCCAGTGCCGAGATAATTAACGCTCAGCCATCGCCGACATCCTTGATCGTTCAGTTAGTGAAAGGAAAGATACAGGCCCACTTACCGCTTAGTGGAGGGAGCCAATTACCACTGCCGATGAGCCAACAAAAGCTCGTTGCCATGCTGCTAAAGACGCCGATGAACTTGCAGTTGCTACCACGTCCCGATGGTAAGCGTGCTCAGCTCAACCTGGTCGGTGGCCAAGCGAATAAAGCCATATTGACCTTGCCGATAAACCGAACCGTATCGGCTCAACTGCCAACTCAGGGCCTCACAACAAGCCTGGGGGTGGCGCCAACATCACCTGCGTTACAACTCAAACTGCAATTACCGCGTATTGACTTACACGTTGCCCGCCCACAAGTGATTGTGGGCACTCAAAGCACCACCACGGCCTCATCGGCAACACAGCAACTCGTTGATAGGCCGGTAACAGACAACAAAGCAAACACCTCGTTATGGCAGCATGCTAAGCAACAATTACAGTCTTGGCAGCAAGGGCGAAGTGCGCCAAGTATCAATTCACTCGCAAGTGCTCAGCAGTTATTACAAAGTACTGCAAAACCACTGCTTAGTACGGTGCTACTTGATTCGCCGAAAAGGCTTGAACCGGTGTCACTCAGCGCCTTCAATGGCGCGGCAAGACACAACGCCATGGCGCAACCATTAAGCCCGGGCGTTGAGGTGAGCGCCTTGCTTAATACCCTTCGCAATCAATCGCCGCTATTAGCATTAACCGCACAGATGCAACACACGGTAAAAGCAACCTTGGTGCCCGGGGCTGCTACAGAAACGGTATCAGGGGCACAGCAAGTACTCTCCTTGCCTCTCAGTAAGGCGTTAATGGCACCACTAATAAAGCCTTATACAGCACAGCATAGCTTGACCCATCACCTTGCCAATCTAGACACTTTGGTGCAAAACGCGCCTAAAGAGCTACAGCAACTCGTCAATCAAGCTTTTAGTAAAATGGTTGGACCGCATACCCCACCAGCCAACACAGTCAATCAGTTGCAAGCCCAATTGCAACCTTGGTCACAGCCTGTTAGCCAATACCGTGCAAGCGTCACAGCTCAAATCGATACTCTTTTGCTATCACTGTTGGGCGCTCAGAGCTTGCAACAGCTGCCAAGCACGATAGCGACTCACAGCCAAAGCGCCTTGATGCCACTGATAAACCTACTTTTAGCTCAAACACCGCAAACGCCAGCGTCTGCTGCTGAGCAAGTATTGCAACAGCTGCAAAGTGCGGGGGCGCAAGCATTGAGCGGCGATTTGGCAGCCATTAAACAAAGTATGACGCCCCAATCCAGCGCTCCACAATTAACAACGCAACAAGATTCTAACCCTTTGGTACAGCTGTTTTTACCTATGCGTTTGCCACCCGAGGCAGGACAAACGCAGCTAAGTATTGGTCGCTACAAAGAAAAGAGCCAACAAGGCAAGGGCGAAGACGTGTGGTTTGTGCGTATGCAATTTGACTATCCGAAATTGGGCGAGCTCAGTGTGCAGGCGCACTTGTGTAAGCAAACCCTCAATTGTGAACTTCGCGCCAGCTCTCAGGCTTTACACCACCTTGCCAACGAACACAGTGAAACACTAAGACGCAAGCTGCAAAGTCACGGCCTCGGCGTTGCGCCCATTAAGGTTGAGCAGGTGAGTGAGCAACAAGTACAACAGTGGCGGCAGTTTTATCGCCGTCATAGTATCGTTAATTTAAAGGTGTAGTATGACAGCATCATCCCAACGCAGTGCCATTGGATTGCTCTACGAGCATGGCAGTGCGCCAACCGTGTCGAGCAAAGGGTTTGGCGAGTTAGCCGAGCACATTATCGAAGCAGCGCAAGAACAAGGCATTTTAATTCACCAAGATGCTGATTTAGCGAAGACCTTAGAAAAGCTCGATCAAGGCCAAGAAATCCCCAAAGAGCTTTATTATGTGATTGCTGAGCTTATTGCCTTTTCCTATGTATTACGTGGTAAGTTTCCACCTGGGTGGCAAAACTTTAGCAATAAGCTCAATGTGAAAGCTTAATTTTTCTGATGCAGTGAAAACAGTAACTCAGCTTCTGCCCGAGGTAGCTCACATTCGCTCATCACTTCTTCCATGGGCGCACCTAGCTCAATCATTTTTACTGCTCGAGAGTAGATTCGTGCTTGCGGGTCTGCTTCACGAATAGTGTCTTGCTGTTGCGCCACTTCTTCGGTGCGCTGTTGAATTTGGCCAATACGGTTGCTCATATTTGCCAATGCTGTGCGCAACTCACTGACCTCCGCACGCAAAATTTGCGTTTGTGATGACGCCTGTTTTTCAGTGTCCATATTTTGTCGCAGTGCCCGCATTTGCCGCGCTAATTGCGACGTACGTAACCACAACACTATTACTAAAACCGCCAGCAATAACACTATGCTAGCGGCTATCATATACAGCAGATTCGGGTCTTTCATTACTTAGATATTACTTAACTCGTCCCACTCTTCGTCACTGAGTAGTTTGTTTAGATCCACCAAAATCAGTAACTCACCGTCACGGTTTGAGACCCCTTGGATAAACTTAGCACTCTCTTCTGTGCCAATGTTGGGCGCACTGTCGATTTCGGAGCTGCGCAGGTACACCACCTCAGCGACCGAGTCTACCAAAATACCAATAACCTGCTTTTCCGCTTCGATAATCACAATGCGAGAGTTGTCAGTGACTTCAGCGTCAACTAACCCAAAGCGTGAACGGGTATCAATCACGGTAACCACGTTGCCTCGCAAGTTAATAATACCCAGGACATAACTGGGTGCACCGGGCACGGGCGCGATCTCGGTATAACGAAGTACTTCTTGTACCTGCATCACATTGATACCATAGGTTTCTTCCTCTAACCGGAAGGTGACCCATTGCAGTACCTCATCACTGCTGTCTACATCTTTCGCTGATACTATTCTTTCTTCGCTCATACTTAGCTCCATAACGCCGTCTGTCATGAATCGGCCTTGGTTACCAATTAGTTTGTGCCTGATTACTCAGCCTGACTGTCTAACCCTTGCTCTAAAAGCAATTGCAGGTTATCCACATCAATTAAAGCACACATTTTTTCTTTTATAACCCCAGCAAGCCACGGACGCTTACCATGGCTTTGTCGCCACTTTACGTCTTCACTTTTCAAGGTTACGTTGTTGATCAAATTCTCAGCGGCTAATCCCCACTGAGATTCTCCAAGCATTATCACATACTTATAGTTTAATGCCTGTTCCAAGTTTTTGTCATATTTTTCTGGCATTACCCAGCGGGCGGTGTCCACAAGGCTGACTTTTTCATCGCGGTTTAACATCACCCCTTTAAACCATGGTGGTTTCCCGAATAATTGGTTTACTTCACCAATCTGGTGAATACCACCGAGAGATTTCAGAGGCACTGCTAATAGCAAACCAGCCACGTCAAAAAACAGCGCCTGAAATTCGCCCTGCATATATTCTTCTCGCGCCGCCTGTGGCGCGCGCAGCTTAGTGCCTGAGGATGCAGGTTTTGCCTTATTAATTGCCCGAGCAATATCCTCAACGTGCGTGCTGGATTGCTGTTGCTGTTGCTGTTGCTGTTGCTGTTGCTGTTGCTGTTGCTGTTGCTGTTGCTGTTGCTGTTGCTGTTGCTGTTGCTGTTGCTGTTGCTGTTGTTTATTTGCCTGAGGGGATTCAGTGATGACCGGCTTAGCTACCCGCCTAGGCTCTGCTTCTTCTTTAAGTAGCGCACTGAGGTACTCCTTCATCACCTTTTCATTAGGACCACTCATGCATCCACCTGCTTGTTTTGCAAATAGTCTAACAGCGCACGGTAGGCTTGTACGCCTCGCGCCTTAGCACAGTGCTTACTAGGCACCTGCTGCGCAAGGCTGGCATCGCGAAACTTGGTATCAATGGGGATCACACCCGGCCAAACACTGTCATGATACGTAGCGCGCAGTTTTTTGTATGCATCCAAAGAGGCATTGGTGCGCTTATCATACATAGTCGCGACCACCGTGTATTGATAGCTATAGGTTTGTGCACTTTGCTGCATCAGCTCCATGGTGCGCATCATGCGTTCTAGTCCTTTGAGCGCAAGAAACTCAGTTTGCACAGGTATGAGCACGCGCTCGCTTGCTGCCAACGCGTTGACCATTAACACCCCAAGTACTGGTGGGCAATCAAGAATGGCATAGTCATAATGTTCGCTGATTTTCGCTAATACCTTTTTAAGTATTAACCCCATGCCGTTTTTATTACCCATGCTTCTATCAAGCGTGGCGATGGCCATGGTAGCCGGCAGAATATCAATATTTTCGACATCAGATGGACACAGCGATTGCAGTATTTCCTCGCTCGCCATATTTTTACCGCGAGTGAAAACATCGTAAGCACTCACTTCGATGGCCTCTGAATCAATACCAAAATAGTAGGTAAGCGACGCGTGAGGATCAGTATCAATTAATAAGACACGCTTTCCTTGTTCAGCCAATAGACCGCCTAAAGACACCGTTGTGGTGGTTTTACCCACCCCGCCTTTTTGATTCGCGACCGTCCATACCTTCATTATTGCTGTTCCTCATTGCGCGTCGTAATACGAATACCGCCATGGGGTAGTTGTATTATTTTTATTGTATTGTCAGTGCTTGGCAGCTCTTGCTCCACTGCGGGCTCAACTGATTCAACGGCACTGTCTTGTTGGGGGGCCTCTTGCAGTGGCAAGGCAAACTTTGAAATTGCGATGACCACTTTACGATTTTGCGCCCGCCCTTGGGCAGTATCATTGTCAGCAAAAGGGGTGTACTGTCCATACCCTTCCAACGCCATTCGCGCAGGGTTTATGCCCAGGGTTTGCAACTCTTTGACTACGGCCGCTGCACGTGCCGCTGATAACTGCCAATTTGAGCGAAACATTTCGTTATTGATACTGCGGTCATCGGTATAGCCGCGCACACGCAAGTAATTGCGCATTGGCGAAATAATCTCAGCAATACGAGCCACCACTTGTTCGGCGCGATTCGTCACTGTGGCGCTGGCGCTCGGAAAAAGCAGCCCCGAACTCATCTCAATAGTAAGCCAGTTCTCATTCAGTTGGAGCTGTGCATCACCTTGGCGAATTTCATTAAGCAAAGTGCCAGTTAACTTATCTAACAAAGTTTCTAAAGGCTCTCCGAGCTCTTTTTGCTCGATAAGACTCACGTCTGCTTGCTCTGGAATCAACTTTGAGCCACGAATAGGCTCTTTGACAATACTCTCACCTTCTAACACATTCTCATTGACGGGCAGTGGTTGTTGCAACACACCGTCCCCTGTGGATTGCTGCTGCTCAGTTAATATGGGTTGAGTCACTTGGGTAGCACGGTCAAAAAATTGCTCCAACGTCTGCGAAAAAATAGCAAACTCTTCATCTTTTTTATTGATAGCAATCGCGTACATGACCACGAACAAGGCGAACATAATGGTCATATAGTCAGCGTAAGAAACGAGCCAACGGTGGGTGTGTTGCGACTCCTTTACATGACCTCGGCGGTGACGAATGCGCATCATATTAGTACCCTGCACTAACATGGCGCTCAGCGCAGTAAGCCTCGAGTTTCAACTCTATATTTGCGGGCGTCTCTCCCTGCTGCATTGCCATGATGCCCTCAGCGATGAGCTCATGATAGAGCATTTTTTCTTCAATCACTTGCTTTAGCTTGTTGGCAACGGGCAGGAATAACAAGTTGGCAAAGCCCACGCCATAAATCGTGGCCAAAAACGCGGTGGCGACCCCAGCACCCAATTTGTCGGGCTCGCTAATGTATGCCATCGCCTGAATGAGCCCGAGCACAGCCCCTAAAATACCAATGGTCGGCGCATATCCTCCCATGGCCTCGTAAACCCGAGCTGCATCTAGCAACCGCTCGCGCTCTAATAAAAGCTCGATTTCTAGGGTGTCACGCAAGCGCTGCTCATGAGAGCCATCAATCAGCAAGCTTAAGCCTTTCGCGGCATAAGGGTCTTCACTTACGAGTGCTTGTTCCTCAAGAGCCAGATACCCTTTTTGACGTGCGGTACTGGCCCACGATTTAATTTGCTCAATCCCAGCTTGGGTATCATAAAACGGGGGAACAAATACCCACTTAAAGACGCCCAAAGCCTTTTTGAAGGTCGCTAGTTGCGATTGCAACATCACGGCACCTAAAGTGCCGCCAAGGACAATGATCAATGCCGGTCCATCAATCAGCCCTGAAACCATACCGCCCTCGAGGCTATAGCCTAAGGTAATGGCGATAATGGCAACAGCAAGGCCAATTATGGAAAGTTTATCCACAGCCGACTTCCTTGAGTAAATGCGCGGCAACATCGTCAAGAGCCACTTGGTGGTCATGCAAACCGGCGCTGGCTATCGCTTGCGGCATGCCATACACAACACAAGACTGTTCGTCCTGCGCCCAAACCCGTGAGCCTGATTGTTTAAGCATCCGCGCACCTTCGCGACCATCAGCACCCATCCCGGTCAGCACAATGGCTAATACATCACCGCCGAATGCTTTTGCACTACTGGCAAAAGTAACATCGACACTGGGTTTATAAGTAATTCTTGGGTTGTCGTCTTGAAATACCTTCAGAGTTTGCTGTTGAGCCCGGCCATCAAACATCATTTGCTGACCACCTGGTGCAAGATACGCCGTTCCAGGTTGCAAACGGTCTCCCTGTTGCGCTTCTTTTACCTTGATTTTGCAAAGGTTATTCAAGCGCTGCGCAAATGCAGGAGTGAATGCGGCCGGCATATGCTGAATAAGCAAAATAGGATGAGGAAAATTGGCTGGCAGCTTGGTCAGAATCGTTTGCAGTGCCACAGGCCCCCCGGTAGAGGTGCCAATAGCCACTAACTTGTACTTTTTGCCGCTGGGCTTGAATTGGCTAGAGCTTTGAGGCCGAGTCGAAGTTCCTTGGTTAAAGCTTCTATCAGGTTGCGCTGAACTACGTGTCGTGACACTTGGGCGCGCTGGTGACGATGCTGTTGTCGAGGTCGTTGGGCGATTAAAACGCGAAAGACGACGACGTCCTAGCTCGCGCACCTTTTGTCGAAGTATCTCAATCGCATCTTGGTTGTTGCGCGCGATGTCTTCAAACTTTTTCGGTAAGAAATCCAATGCCCCGGCATCAAGTGCATCCAGTGTGGCGCTGGCTCCTTCACGCGTCAGTGAGGAAAACATAAGAATAGGTGTTGGCGATTTCGCCATGATTTGTTTCACCGCAGAAATACCATCTAGCACTGGCATTTCCACATCCATGGTGATCACATCTGGGCGTAACTTAACTGCTTTTTCCACCGCATCGGCGCCATTGACAGCTGCGTCAATGACTTCGATATTGGCATCACCTTCAAGAATTTCAGTAACCCGGCGACGAAAAAAGCTTGAGTCGTCAACTATTAGAACTTTGACAGCCATTTAATACTCGATTTTAGTTAACGCTGGAGCGCCCAGCGTAATGTTTTAGCATGCTTGGCACGTCTAGAATTAAGGCTATGCCACCGTCTGAGGTAATTGTCGCTCCGGCCATACCTGGTGTGCCTTGCAGCAACGCATCCAGAGGCTTTATGACTACTTCCTCTTGACCAATCAGCGAATCCACCACAAAGCCGACCTTTTTAGTACCAATTTGAACGATGACGACATGACCTTCGGCTTTACGTTGGGTGCGGTCCGCCCCTTTGACTAACCAATGCTCTAAATAAAATAGTGGTACAGCTTTTTCACGCACAATAATGGTGAGCTGGCCATCGACAATGTTAGTTTTGGTCAAATCAAGGTGGAAAATCTCACTAACAGCCGCCAATGGCAGAGCAAAGGTTTGTTCACCAACAATCACCATCAGCGTTGGCAAAATAGCAAGCGTCAGCGGTACTTTGATATCTAGACGGGTACCAACACCGAGCTGTGAGTCGATATTAATGGTGCCGTTAAGCTGGCTGATCTTGGTTTTCACCACATCCATACCCACACCACGCCCAGAAATATCAGAAATTTCCTCTTTGGTGGAGAATCCAGGGGCAAAAATAAGGTTATAGGCTTCCGTGTCACTCAACCGAGCGGCTTGGTCGTGATCAATAACCCCTTTGCTAATAGCGATTTTCTTCAGTTTTTCGGCATCCATCCCAGCGCCATCATCGTGGATGCTCAGGAGAATGTGGTCGCCTTCTTGAGAAGCCGATAAGCGTACCGTACCGGTGCGAGGTTTACCTGCTGCTTCTCGAACGTCAGGCATCTCAATACCATGGTCCACTGAGTTACGTACTAAGTGCACAAGTGGGTCAGCGAGGGCTTCGACAAGGTTTTTATCTAAATCAGTCTCTTCCCCTTCAAGGACCAAGGAAATATCTTTTTGTAAGCTGCGGGCAAGGTCACGTACCACACGTGGGAAGCGGCCAAATACTTTCTTAATTGGCTGCATCCGAGTTGCCATCACCGCACCTTGTAGGTCGGCGGTGACCACGTCAAGATTCGAGATAGCCTTACCCATAGCTTCACTGTTGTTATTATTCGCTAAGGTAATAAGACGATTACGCACCAATACCAGCTCACCCACCATATTCATGATCTGATCTAGTCGTTTGGTATCGACACGCACTGTCGTTTCTGCTTGTGGCGGTGGTGCGGCTTTAGGTGCCGGTTTTTTGGCATCCCCACTGCTAGGCGGGGTGCTCCCCTTAGCCGTGCTTGGCGCTGGTTTTGCGGCCGCTGGGGCTTGACTAGGCGCTGGCGTTGCCGGCGGTGTATCTTTAGCTTTACTTTGGCTTACTGGCGCCGCAGGCTTTTCAACGGGCGCTGGCGAAGCGTCTGCCGAGCTTGCTTTAGGCGCATTGCCTTTGCCGTGCAGTTCATCAAGTAGCGCATCAAATTCATCTTCGGTAATGTCTTCATCATCACCACTGGCCGACTCTGATTCGCCCGATGTAGTCGGTGCACTCTGCTGCGCAGCCCCCTGCTCGTCGGCGCTCGGCGCGGAACCATTATCGCTAATGGCACCAAAGCTGCCTGCGCCATGTAATTCGTCTAGTAGCGAGTCAAACTCATCATCGGTAATATCTTCATCATTACCGGATGCCTCAGCATCCGCTGACCCTTCACCCACAGACGGGCCTTTGCCTTGGCCGTGCAATTCATCGAGCAAGCTTTCGAATTCATCTTCGGTGATTTCGTCGATCGCTTCGCCTTCGTCACTGCCATCACTTGGCGCATCGAACAAAATATCATCGCTAAAATCATCGGCCCCTGGTGCGACATTTTCAGGCACAGGTTCGGGTTCAACAACAGGTTCACTCGGAGTTGCGGCAGGTTCAGGCACGGCAATAGGTGCCTCATCTTCGGATTCAGGTTCGCTCAGTTTATGCAATACAGCAAGTAACTCAGGGTCTGCAGGTTGCGGCTGCTCTCGTGCTTGAATAAGCGCAAACATGTCGTTAATTGTATCGAGCGCTTGCAGGATCACGTCCATCAGCTCAGAAGTAACCTGGCGCTTACCTTGGCGCAGAATATCAAACACATTCTCAGCACCATGACAGGCATCCACCAGCTCATTCATGCCAAGGAACCCAGCTCCCCCTTTAACAGTGTGGAAGCCCCGGAAGATAGCGTTGAGCAAGTCTTTATCATCAGGGTTATTTTCAAGCTCTACTAACTGCTCAGAGAGCTGCTCCAATATCTCACCTGCTTCGACTAAAAAGTCCTGTAAAATATCTTCATCTACTTCAAAGCTCATGCAGCCGCTCTCCTCTTTAGAAGCCTAAACTAGACAACAAGTCGTCTACTTCATCTTGGCCTGAGACCACGTCATCACGTGATTCTGTGTCTATAATTGGCCCTTCTGGACCTTCTGCGTTCACAGCTGGTTTTGCTTTTTGTTGTTCAACCACCGGTTCTTCACCTTCGTTGCCTGCAAACACAGTTAATAAATTAATAAGGCTGTCTTCTACCTCGCGCACCAGCTCGATTACGCGGCGAATTACTTGCCCTGTTAAATCTTGGTAGTCTTGCGCCATCAGCACATTGTTAAGAAGGTCATGCAGCTCCACTGTGCTGCCTTGAGAGCGGTTCATAAAACTATCGAGCTGATGACACAACTGCTTGAACTCACCTAATTCGAGATCACGACGCATCAATTTATCCCAAATGGGTTTAATTTGATGTAGTTCAGTGGATAGCTGCTCAGCGATGGGCAAACTGGCTTCCACGGCATCCATGGTTTTGTTTGCCGCCTGCTCGGTCATTTCCATCACATAATTAAGACGCTGCTTAGCATCGGGAATAGCTTCTTGCGTGAGGTCGTTCAAGCGCGTATCGAGTTGGAAATTCTTCAACGACTCGTGAAGCTGCCGCGTCAACTTGCCAACCTCAGCAAACAGTTCGGACTGTTCCTTGGAGGCAGCATCGAGGATCAGCTGATCGGCTTTCTCCTGCTCACCTTGTTCAAGAAACGATACAAGCTGTTTGGCTTGCTCTAGGGTAATGTGAGGTGCAGCGGGAGCTGACATAAACCTCTCCTTCTCGGTTAACCTAAGCGCTCAAATACTTTATCCAGCTTGGTTTTTAATGTAGCTGCGGTAAAGGGCTTAACGATGTAACCGTTCACGCCAGCTTGGGCAGCGGCAATGATTTGTTCCTTCTTCGCCTCTGCAGTTACCATCAGTACTGGAATGTGCTTTAAGCTGTCGTCGGCGCGAATTGCACGGAGCAAATCGATACCCTGCATACCTGGCATGTTCCAATCGGTAACCACAAAGTCAAACTCTTGGTTTTGCAACATGGGCAGCGCGGTACTACCATCGTCCGCTTCTTGCACGTTGGTAAAGCCTAAATCACGCAATAGGTTTTTAATGATTCTTCTCATAGTGGAAAAGTCATCGACCACGAGAATTTTCATGTTTTTATCCAAAGTATCCTCCAGTGAGGTATGAACCTTTATTCTTACTACTAATTGACCCAGTCATTGACTTTCGCTTTGAGCTTAATCATTGCCTGACCATGTATCTGACTCACACGGGACTCACTTACGTCCAGTATTTGCCCAATTTCTTTTAAATTCATTTCATCGTTATAGTACAACGATAATACCAATGCATCACGCTCGGGGAGAGAATTAATTGCCGCTACTAATGCTTGGTTAAAGCGTTCGTTGTGAACGCTGGTGTAGGGCCGCCCCGTTTGAGATTGTTCACTGCTCGGGGTGAGTACATCTTCATCGACACCTAAGTCTTCGATACCGAGCACTTTAGAGCAATTAACATCGTTTAAAATATGATGGTATTCATCGAGCGAAATATCAAGTTTTTCAGCTACTTCAACATCCTTTGGTTCCCGACCTAGGGAAGTTTCCAATTCATGTACAGCGGTAGCTACAGCGCGGCTATTGCGGTGTACCGATCGTGGAGCCCAATCTCCCCGTCGTACTTCATCAAGCATCGCACCACGAATACGAATACCAGCAAACGTCTCAAAGCTGGCGCCTTTACTGGCATCAAAGGTTTTTGATGCCTCAATGAGGCCAATCATGCCGGACTGAATGAGATCATCGAGCTGCACACTCGCCGGCAGTCGCGCCAGCAAATGACATGCAACACGCTTGACCAGCGCGGCATGGCGCTCGACCAGAGTGTTTAATTGTAATTGATCTTGATATCCAGCCACTTTATTCATAAATCCGAACAACAGTTAATTATTGACCAGCTTTTCAATGAAGAACTCCAAATGCCCCGATGGTTGATTAGGGGTTGGCCATTTTAATGCCTTGCCAGCGAGACTTTTCAGCGATACCGAAGCAGGTGAGTTAGGGAATAACTCCACAACGGCTTTCTGGCGACGCGTTGATTTACGCATGTTTTCATCATAGGGCACGGTGGCCACTAATTCGAGCGCCACATCTAAAAATCGGTCGGTTACTTTGGAGAGTTTGGCAAATAAGTCTTGCCCTTCACGCTGGCTGCGCACCATATTGGCAACGACTTTGAATTTGTATACGCCATGTTCACGACTAAGCACCTTGATCAGCGCGTAGGCATCGGTAATCGAAGTTGGCTCATCGCAGACCACCACAACAACATCTTGCGCAGCACGCGAGAAGCTCAGTACCATATCGGAGATACCGGCGGCGGTGTCAACAATGAGGACATCAAAGTCGTTATCGAGCTCGCTAAACGCACGGATTAAACCTGCATGCTCTGCGGCACTCAGTTCAACCATGCTCTGTGACCCCGATGTTGCCGGAGCAATACGAATGCCCGCAGGCCCAGTTACCAGTATATCGCGCAGTTCGCACTCACCACTTAGAACATGAGAAAGGTTCTTTTCAACACGCAGACCAAGCATAACGTCACAGTTTGCCAGTCCTAGGTCAGCATCTAACACTAAGACACGTTTGCCTTGCTGACCCATGGCAATAGCTAAATTCAAAGAGACATTGGTTTTACCGACGCCCCCTTTGCCACCGGTCACGGCGATTACCTTTACGCCTTGGCTATTGTTTTGATTCATTTTTCGAAGGCCACTTGCTTGATCGTGCACTGTGTTAATCATACATTCCTACTGCCTGAGACGCCACTGTTTGGCGCCCTGCTGGTGCCGCTGATTTTTGTGTTTTTTGGCGTTTGATAAACAATTGTTCAGCTTTTCTAACCATTTTTTCTGAGTTAGCAACGCGAATATCTTCTGGAACGCGTTGACCGTTAGTAAGATACCCTATTGGTAAGCGATTTTGAATCGCTACACTAATAATCTCGCCTAAACTTAGACTTTCATCAAGTTTGGTGAAAATACAACCACTTAAGTCAACTTTTTGGAAGTGCCTTACGGTTTCTTGAAGCACTTCATGTTGTGCTGTGGCACTGAGCACTAAATAGCTACGAATATCGACTCGCGTACTGCGCATGAGCGTGTTTAATTGCTCACTTAAACGTAAATCGCGCTGGCTCATTCCCGCTGTGTCAATTAATACTAGACGTTTATTGCGTAATTGATAAAGCACATCGGCCAATTCATTGGCATCTTTTACTTGCTTCACAGGGCAACCAATGATGCGTCCATAAGTTGCTAGCTGCTCGTAAGCACCGATACGGTATGTATCCGTGGTGATCAGCGCAACCTTGTCAGCGCCGTATTTTTGCGCCCCTAATGCGGCCAGTTTTGCAACCGTCGTGGTTTTGCCCACGCCAGTAGGACCGACTAACGCATATACGCCGCCATGACGTAAAATCTCATTATTGGTGGTGTGTAGCTGCTTTTGCACCATATCCAGGGCTGCACTCCATGCCTGTTTGCGCGATACATCGTCTGGTACATAACGCACCAACTGCTCAGCCACTTCAGTGTCGATGCCCATGCCCTGCAAGCGCTCGATAAAGCAGGCACGAGTTGGGTCGCGGCGCGCCCGGTCCTGATGTAATAAGCCGGATACTTGATGTTCAAGAAGCTGACGAATGGCATTCATCTCATCGCGCATGGCACTGATCTCTTCGCTTTCCATGGCCTCTTGCTGCACAGAATCGTTGGGCTGGCGGTGCAGCTCGTCAAAACCGTCACCGTCTAAATCATCACCCATAGACTGCGCTGCAGCGCGGGCTTGAGTTGGCTCTGCTAGCATTGGCTGCGGAGCATAGTGATTGGCCGGCGCGGCCCGGCGCTGAGGCTGTTCAACGGGCTCTTCAGGCGCGCTCATATCAATACCTGATTGCGAAAACATGTCGGCGAGAGCAGCATTCTTTGGTTTCGGGCTCTGACGCTCTAACAACGCCTGTAATGAATCGGCCACACCATTGTGGCTTTGCGGCTCAGGACGTTGCGTACGTGTTTGTGGGCGCACCATACGCTGCTCAGTGGCGCGCGGCTGCATTTGCTGCTGGGGAGCGCTTTTCGGTGCAGCTGCTGGGCGTTCATGGTCAATAGCAGCAACGATTTCAACGCCATCTGCAAGCTTTTTGTTCGACATGATCACCGCGTCAACACCCAGCTCATCTTTTACTTCTTTCAGTGCTGTACGCATATCTTTAGCAAAAAAGCGTTTGATTTTCATAATATTACCCTCTCACAACCGGCTTTCCGATCTATTGCTGTCCAACGGAGCTAACAATCTTAATTTGACGCTCATCGGGCACTTCTTGGTAAGACATCACCTTCAGCCCAGGGATGGTGTGCTTCACAAAACGTGATAACACTGTACGAAGCATCCCGGAGGTCAATAAGATGGAAGGTTCACCCGACATTTCTTGGTTCTGGTGGGCTTCGCTTAAAGAGGCCTGTAGCCGCTCTGCCAAGCCTGGCTCAATGCCAGCACCCTCATCTCCTGCGTTCTGAAGCGACTGATGCAACATCTGTTCCAACTCAGGCGCCAATGTTATGACAGGAATTTCTGGCGTAGCGCCAACCGCATCTTGCACAATCAAACGACGCAATGAAATACGTACCGCTGCGGTTAATACATCTGGGTCTTGGCTGCGCGGACCATACTCTACGAGTGTTTGCACTATGCTACGCATATCGCGAATAGCAACGCCTTCATTGAGGAGATTTTGTAGTACTTTCACTATTGTAGTCAGCGGTAACACATCTGGTACTAGACCTTCTACTAGACGCGGATGGCTTTTCGCTAGCATATCAAGCAGACTCTGTACTTCTTCATGGCCCAATAGCAGTGAGGCGTTATTAGTGAGTAACTGGCTAATGTGGGTCGCCACTACCGTAGCAGCATCAACGACGGTGTAACCTAAAGACTGTGCTTCATCTTTTTGCTCTGGTTTGATCCACACCGCATCCAGACCAAAAGCCGGATCTTTGGTAGCCACACCATTGATTGGGCCAAAGACTTGACCCGGGTTGATGGCCAGTTCATCACCATGACTGAGTTCACCATCACCGCTGGACACGCCCATTAGGGTAATACGATAGGCATTAGGGTCTAACTCTAAATTATCGCGAATATGAACAGGCGGTACTAAAAAGCCCAGTTCCTGTGAGAGCTTCTTACGGACCCCTTTAATGCGGCTTAACAATTCTCCACCTTGGGCCTGATCCACCAGCGGGATCAAACGGTAGCCTACCTCCAAACCGATGACATCGACTTGCTGCACATCGTCCCAGCCCAATTCTTTTGGTTCGTCGTGGGTGGCAACATTGCTGCCAGGGCCCTGCTCAGCTTCTTGTTGCTCCTGTTCAGCAGCAAGTTTTGCCTGCTTTTGCGAATAATAAGCAACAAAACCAAGTAAGCCACCCAAGCCTAAAAACGCCACATGCGGCATCCCCGGTACCAACCCCATAGTGATGAGAATACCGGATGCTATCCACAGTGCTTTGTCATTGCCAAGCTGGGTTTTAACTTGATCGCCCATATTGTGTGATTCATTTTGGCGAGTTACGACGATAGCAGTACCGATTGATAGCAACAGCGATGGCAGCTGCGCCACGAGGCCATCACCAATGGTGAGTAAGGTGTACACTTCCATGGCCTGAGAAAAGCTCAAGTCATGTTGGATCATACCGACAAATAACCCGCCAACGATATTGATCACTAAGATAACGATACCCGCAATGGCATCGCCTTTTACGAACTTACTGGCACCGTCCATCGAACCGTAAAAGTCCGCTTCACGGGTGACTTCTTCACGCCGCTCCCGCGCTTGCTCGGCGCTGATAAAACCCGCGTTCAAATCGGCATCAATGGCCATTTGTTTACCGGGCATCGCATCGAGGGTAAAGCGGGCAGACACTTCTGATATACGTCCGGCCCCTTTGGTGATAACCACGAAGTTGATAATAATTAAGATCAGAAAGACAACCAGACCCACGGCATAGTTACCGCCGATCACCACCGAGCCGAAGGCTTCAATTACTTTACCGGCCGCGTCCCCGCCTTGGTGGCCCTCTAATAACACCACCCGCGTACTGGCAACATTAAGCGCCAGACGCATAATGGTCGCGACTAAAAGCACCGCTGGGAACATACCAAATTCAAGCGGTTTCATGGTGTAGACCGTAACTAACAGCACCACCAAGGCCAGCGCAATATTAAACGAAAACAGAATATCCAGTAAAAATGGCGGCATAGGTAATACCACCATTGCCAGTGCGGCGAGCACCAACAACGGCGTACCTACGCCTTTTGCATATTCTTTTTTATCGCGATTAAGCTGGGTGAGAACGGCCTTAAAATCCATAAATGCTACAGCAATAAATTGACACTGCAGTCATCAAAGCAAGGAGTAGGCCAGTTTTTTATATCTTATATTTCAGTTGGTTAATACTTGAATTCATCAGGAATAGGTAGTTTGTCCGCCAGTTTAGAAGGCCGGCGACCGCGTCCTTTTTCAAAGCGTTTCAGCTGATACACATAGGCCAACACTTGCGCGACGGCGGTAAATAGCTGCTCGGGAATTTGTTCGCCTACTTCGGTGGTATGATAGAGCGCCCGTGTTAGCACTGGAGATTCTACCAGCGGGACGTCATTCCCCTTGGCTATTTTACGAATTTGTAAGGCCATTTCATCGGCCCCTTTAGCCAATACTATTGGCGCACCGGCTTTTTCAGTATCGTATTTTATCGCTACCGAGAAATGCGTCGGGTTAGTTACCACCACATCAGCATCAGGCACATCTTGCATTTGCCGACGTTGTGACATTTCCCGCTGGGTTCGCCGAATACGCGCTTTGATCTGCGGGTCACCTTCGGAATTTTTATACTCGTCTTTAACTTCTTGTAAGGTCATCTTCAACTGTTTATGGTGGTTGTGCGCCTGATAAGGCACATCCACCGCCGAGACAACAATCATGGTGCAACTCAATGCTAGAAACATCCACGCAATAATTTCCAACGCGTGAGCTATATTGTTCGGTGGCGTTTCGATACTCAAATGCAGAATTTCGTAAAAATACATTTTGATCAAAAACACCGCACACGCTGCAACTAGCCCGAATTTGAGCAGCGCTTTTATCAGCTCAACTGCTGCTTGCGGCCCAAGTATACGTTTGAACCCTTTCATCGGCGACATCTTACTGGCTTTGGGTGCCATCGCTTGCCATGAAAAGTTAAACCCTCCAAGCATGGTATTACCAATAAACGCGGCGATAACTATAACCAGTACAAACATGCTCATGGGGTAGAGCAATGAATCCGCTACCGCCCCCCATGCCGCAAACATCTTGGTGGTGTCATAAGTTTCGTTGCGACTCAGCGATAGCATTCGCTTCATGACTGTGTGTAAACCACGACCAATATCGGGGCCATAAATGAGCAAAGAAACCGCCGACATAATCAATACAAAGGTGGTACCCAACTCTTTTGAGCGTGCTATTTGGCCCTTTTTCTTCGCCTCTTGTAGCTTTTTCGGCGTGGGCTCTTCGGTACGTTCTTGACCTGAATCTTCTGCCATAACAACTCCTAAGGACTACAGCCTGCCATCGAGCAAAGTAGCTCAACCATGCGTAACCACTGCGCCTCAAACTGCGCCATGAAGTTTCCTAGGGTTGCCCAGATAATGGTTAATCCCGCCACTAGGGTAAAGGGAAAACCAATTGAGAAGATATTTAATTGCGGTGCCGCTCGCGTCATCACGCCAAAAGATAAATTAATGACCAACATCGCAGTAAGCGGCGCCAACGCCAATACCAAAGCGGTGGTAAACATCCACCCGCCCCAGGTAACGATATCCCAGTAGTGATCAACCGCCCACCAAGTGCCGTCTATAGGGACCGCGATAAAGCTGTGTACAATCATTTGGATCATCATCAAATGACCGTTAAAAACAAAAAATAATAAGGTGGTGAGAATTAAATAGAACTGCCCCACCGCCGGCACGCTTAGGCCATTTGAGGGGTCAACCACCGAGGCAAAACCCAAGCCCGTTTGCATTGCTAAGATTTGCCCGGCGAGAATGAAGGTATTCAATAATAACTGCGAGGCAAAGCCCATAGCCACACCAATGAGCAGTTGTTGCAGTACCACAAACACCATTTCCAACGAAAACAAGTTGGTGAACTGAGTAGGAGGCAATACCGGCACCGCAACAAAGGCAATCACCAAGGCCAAGCCAAGCTTAATACGCGAAGGGACATTGCGTGCCCCTATCCCAGCCATGACCATCAACATTGCCAGTATACGGACTAAGGGAAGTAAGTAGTCACTTAGCCACTGAACAATGACGGCAAAGGGGTATTCCATGGTTATCCCGCAATTTCAGGTATCGACAGCACTAAGCGGTTAAAGAAGTCCATAAGTTCCTGCGTAAACCAGTGGCCACCGATAATAAGTGCACTTAGGGTGACGAGTAAACGAGGTAAGAAGCTCAAGGTTTGCTCATTGATTGAGGTCGCCGCTTGGAATACCGCAACAATCAAACCAACAATCAAACTAGGGACAATGATCGCCGACACCAACTTTATCACCAAAAATAAAGCATCACTGAGAATATCGACAAAAACGCCCGGCTCCATTGTTACACTCCCAACCCAAAGCTACGTGCCAAGGTGCCCATTACCAATGACCACCCATCCACTAATACAAATAGCATAATTTTAAAAGGTAAGGAGACAATCATGGGCGAGAGCATCATCATACCCATGGCCATCAACACACTGGCCACGACTAAATCGACGATAAGGAAGGGAATGAAAAACATAAAGCCAATAATAAACGCGGTCTGCAATTCGCTGGTGACAAATGCGGGGATCACCACAATAAAAGGGGTGTCCGCAGGCGAGTCTAGTTTCTCATAACCGGCTATTTGCGCAAAAGTTTCTAAATCTTTTATCCGTGTTTGTGAAAGCATAAAAGCCTTCATCGGCTGCTTAGCGGCTTCCAGCGCCTGCATAGAGGACATTTCTTCGTCTAGGTAAGGCTGAATCGCTTGGTCGTGCACCTGATTGTATATCGGTGCCATAATAAAAATACTCAGAAACAAAGACATACCCAGCAGCACTTGGTTCGAAGGGGTTTGTTGCAAGCCGATGGCTTGACGCAATATCGCCAACACCACAATAATACGGGTGAATGAGGTCATCATAATAACGGCGGCAGGGATAAAACTTAGCGCCGTCATAATCGCTAATACTTGCAAGGTGACTGAGTAATCCTGCGTGCCGTCGGCATTGGTGGTTACGGTCACGGCGGGAAGCCCCTGCTCTGCAAAAGCAGTCGGGCTTAAAAGCATAGCAAAAAGAAGTATTAGCCAGTATTTCATTATCTTAGGTCTTTTTTTTAGTATTGAGTATGTGGCTGAGTTGCTTTGCCAGTGGCGCCATCTCGCGCTCTTTGAGCGGCGTTTCCAGCTCATATAAGTAATTGATGGCACCTGGCGTAACGCCTAATAAATGTTGCTTATTATCGATTTCTACCACCAATAACCGCTCTTTAGTCCCCAGTGGCAAAGTGCGTATAACTTTAAAATCGTCATTATTGGCCATATTCGGATTAAAGCGCTTAAGCATATAAGCTAATGCGATAATTGTCCCGACCACCAACAACAGCGACAACAACATAGACATAACATTGAGATTAAGCCCCGCGCCAGGCTGGGCAGCACCATTTTGCGCATAAACGGGAAGCGCCACGAGGGCAAAAAGCGAGGCCAATGCTTTCATCGTAGTTTTTTGATCCGCTCTACTTGGCTAATCACGTCGGTTAAGCGAATACCAAACTTATCGTTCACCACCACCACTTCACCGTGCGCAATCAAGGTGCCATTCACTAATACATCCAATGGCTCGCCAGCAACGCGATCAAGTTCAACCACTGAGCCTTGGTTAAGCTGCAGCAAATTTCGGATATTGATTTTAGAGCGGCCCACTTCCATAGAAATGGTCACCGGAATATCTAAAATGGTATCCAGCTTACGCTTTTCCTCTGGCGTGACCTCATCGCGCTCTTCGGAGAGCTCGTCTAGCTCTGCAACCTGGGCATCGTCGCCACCGCCTTGTTCACCTTCTTCGGCTTCGGCTAGGGCTGCGGCCCATTCATCCATGGTATCTTGATCATCACTCATTACATACAACCTCTGTTGCTAGGCGCGCATGTGCGCACCTTTTTACCAATCTAAATCTACGCCTTCACTTAAATGCAGATCTTCCTCAAGCTCGGCTAATTCAGCATCTGAGTCGAGCTTTTTACCGCCTTTCGTAAACACATGAAGTTCCGACTTCACCGATTCTGGGCGTTTAATCTTTTCACTAATTTGCAATGCCACCATATCCCGAGAGCGGCCCATCTTCGCGCGGAAGGTCGGTAAGTCTTCAACAAACACGGTGATATGCTCAGGCATTTCTACTGGAATAATGTCTCCAGCTTTGAGCTCCATAATCTGCTCAAGACTCAAGTCTACCTCTAATAACCGTGTCGATAAGTCGACTTCAACATCCATAATTTCATCGCGCAGAGCTTTAGACCAGCGTAAATCAGTGTCTTCAGTATCAGACTGTACACCGGCATCAAGCAGCTCACGGATGGGTTCCAACATGGAATATGGCAGGGCAATATGGAAGTCGCCACCGCCACCATCAAGCTCAATATGGAACGAGCTGATCACCACCACTTCAGTGGGGCTGACAATATTGGCCATCGCCGGGTTTACTTCCGAGTCTAAATACTCGAACGACACATCCATCACCGGAGCCCACGCTTCTTTGTAATCCTCAAAGATGATTTTCAGCAGCATCTGTACAATACGGCGTTCGGTAGGGGTGAATTCACGACCTTCAATTTTGGCATGATAACGACCATCACCGCCAAAGAAGTTATCTACCAATATAAATACCAGCCGCGCTTCCATAGTAATCAGCCCGGTGCCTTTTAAAGGGCGAAAGCGCACCATATTCAAACTGGTGGGAACAAACAAGGTGTGAATATATTCACCAAATTTAATCATTTGCACGCCGTTGATGGACACTTCAGCGGTGCGACGCATCATATTAAATAAGCTGATGCGCATATGTCGGGCAAAGCGCTCATTGACAATCTCAAGCGTTGGCATACGCCCACGGACAATACGATCTTGTGAAGAAAAGTCATACTGCAGCGCGCTCTCGCCACTGGCACTGGCACCCTCGGAGGTATCCTCTTCTTCGACATCGTCTACCCCGTGCAGTAGCGCGTCAATTTCGTCTTGAGATAATAAGTCGCTCACATCTACCCCTTACTGCATTACAAAGCCGGTAAAGAGCACTCGCTCTACGACTTTCGAACCCTCTACGCCTTCGAGGGCTTGTTGTACTTGCGTAAGCGCTTCGTCACGCAAAGATTCTTTACCTGCTGCAGTGCTTAGTTCATCGGCATTGGTACCGGCGAACACACTTAATAATGTGCCTTCAATAAGTGGAATATGCTTTTTAGCGGCCTCTTCGTTCCCTTCGCCACGCACTAGTAGCTGTACTTTAATTTGTACTATGCGGTCACGTGCAGCGCCCGGTACATTGAATACGAAAGGACGAGGCATACCCACATACAATGCACTGCCAAGCTGTGCACTCGGTGCTGCACCACCTTGCTCTGATGCACCGCCTTGCTCTTGTTCCAGTGTAGCAGGCGCCGGGTCGTCGCCCCCAGCAAACAGGAAGTAGCCCGCACCACCACCGACTAATAGCACTACAACAGCAATGATTATAATCAGTTTTTTCTTTGAGCCGCCGCCTTCTTCTATTTGCAGGTCGGTTTGCTTATCATCGGCCATAGGTTGCCTCGAATAAAATCACTTAACTGTATAATAGCAATAGTTATTACGCATAGAAATCAATTCCTTGTTCCATTGGCGCGTTTTTCTGCTGTTGCTCTAAGCCATGGTTTTCATCATTGCTTGCTTGCTCTGTCAGTGGGCCATGCTCGCTGCCTTGACCTTGCTCACCATCGTGCTGCGCACTTTGCTGGTTTTGCTGCTCGACGTTGGTATCACCCAAAGATAATCCCTGCTGCGCTAGTAGATCTCTTAATCGCGGCATCGCCTGCTCTAGCGCTTCTTTAGCTTGTTGATTTTGCACTACAAAATTAACATGTGCTTGTTCTCCCTCACTGCGTACCCGCACCTGCATACTTCCTAGCTCCGGTGGATCAAGACGGATTTCGGCTTCTTGGTTATTGAGGTTAAGCATCATATTAACGCGCTGCTGTATTTGCTGCGCGGCGTCGTTTTTAGTGATATTAATTGCTTGCAGTAGTGCCGGATCCAGCGCCATACGCTGAGTTTGCCCTTGAGCTTGGCTGTGCTGCGTACTTTGCATGGCGGCTTGTTGCACCTGCTGCCAATGTGCGAGGTCCGCCTCAATTGCACTGCTGAGCTCGGTATTGCCTTGCGCGTGCGCCACTAAGGCACTGGCAAGCTGGGTCACTTTAGACTGAGCGCTCAAAGCACTGGCTGAAGGTTGAGCGCTCTCTCCTTGAGTACCTTTACTTGGCGAAACCGCCTTATCCCCTGACTCAGCCATAGGCTCGGCGCTGAATTTACTCGCTGATAGATTAGTTTGCTTGTCCCCTTGTGGCTGAGCCGCTTTCATTTGTGCATCGCTCAACATTGGATTAACCGCTGCTTGAGTCGTTTTGCTGGCACTGGGCCCGCCTTGGTCGACTTCAACTTTGGCTGCTGCCAATATATGCTGAGTTTGAGTTTGGGATTGGCGTTGCTGTTGCTCTGGGTTTAATGACCCTGGCACCGCGCTCGCGGTACTATTTTTTGCATCAGACTTAGCAGCCTCTGCACCAAGGGCTTTGCCATCAGCGAGTACTTTATTCAGTTCTTGCTGAACATCACTGGCAACCTTAGTTGAATTATTTAGTTTGCTGGCATCCTCAGCACTGCGCGCTGCTACACTCTCGGCTGGACGCTGCACCTGTTCACTGGCTTTTGCCATGGATAACTCTTTGGCTTGCACGGCAATACGTTCAGCATCGCTCAGGCCTGACTGCCCTGGGGTGGCCACTAACTGATTCAGTTGTGTCTCTATGCTAGCCAAGGCTTTTGCGTCTATCCCTGCTGCCGAGGCCATTTGCTGTAGTTGCACACTCAACTCACTGCGCTGTGCCGGCGTTAAACGGGCAAGCGATTGTTTAAGCTCGATTGGCAGCTTAGCAATAAAGTCGACATCAATATCATCACTGAACCCGGTACCATTAAGAGCACTGCCCACTTCTTTGGCAACCGCAGAGAGCTCCGTGCTCATCGATAATTGCGCAAAAAGTTGCTGATAAAAGTCATCTTCACTAGCCGCTATGGGAGTGGTCTGCGCCACCTCTTCGCTAGGCTGCCCTGCATGACTAGGCGGCTCAGCGCCATCAGCTGCATCACCCTCACCATCAAAGACCGTTGCTGATGGTTCTTTATCACTACTTTGCTCGTTAACCTTTTCCGCTGATTTATCAACACTTTGTTCGGTTTCTTGAGTCTTTTTTTGGGGCTCTTTTGAATCACTTTTTTGACCCACAAAGCCACCAATGGCCTGCTTTTCATCCTCTGGGGAGCGCTTCACACGGTCTTGGCGTTGCTGCTCTTGAGAATAGAATTGCGCAAACTCTTTCTCACCAGAGTCGTAAGTGGATGAAGCACCCTTATCTTGGCTCTGTCCCGATTGGGGAAGGACAATTACTGATTCTACCTGTGTCATCATATGACCCCTTCAAAGGTGGCAAAGCAGTGCCGCTTTGCAAGGTTAACTAAGCTTTTAGAAAATTACAGCAAGTTACATACCAGTTTCGCCTGAACGCCGTCGGGCATAAAACTGATTGGTAGCGAATTCATCCAACATTTTTTGCTCTGCTTTCGCTAACTTCGCTTGTTGCTTAAGTTTTTCTTTTTCAATTAACTTGGCTACGGCTTCAGTACGTACCCGCTGTTGACGCCATTGTGATTGGCGCTGCTCCGTGACTCTGTGGGCAGTTTCAACCACCTGTGTTTGCTGCTCAATGGCTTGGTCTATTTTGCTGATGAAGTTTTGGTAGTGACTAAACCCAGCGCTGGATAGGCCGGCCTGTGCCTTTTGCGTCAGTTGTGAAAAATACTCTTGGCGAAACTGGTTAAGTCCATTGAGCTTTTGCTGATGAGACTGCCAGTGCTGTTGCGCGCCTAGAAAGTCGGCACGCAGTTTTTCTTCTTTGTCCGATTCAAGTTTATAAAGCAGCGCCAGCTTAGCCATGGTTGCCTCCCTGCCCTAGTAAATTAGCTAACGACGTTAAACACTCATCGTAAGGCACTACATCCTTCATTCCCTGGCGTAAAAAGTTATTAATACGCGGCATCATATCAATGGCTTGGTCGAGTATCTGGTCGGTGCCTTTTTGATATGCGCCTAGGGTGATCATGTCTTTGTTTTCATTGTACATTGCCACCACTTGCTTGATTAACCGCGCTTGCTGCATATGTTGCTCTGAGACCACTTGTGGCATCACCCGACTAATCGATTTTTCGATATCAATGGCCGGGTAATGGCCACTGTCGGCAAGCTCTCGTGAGAGCACAATATGGCCATCTAAAATAGCTCGTGCGGCATCAGCAATCGGGTCTTGCAAATCATCCCCCTCTGACAACACCGTGAAAAAGGCAGTAATGGCGCCTTGGCCTTCACCGCCATTACCCGCACGCTCAATCAGAGCAGGTAGCTTGGCAAACACCGAAGGGGGATAGCCTTTAGTTGCGGGTGGTTCACCAACGGCGAGTGCTATCTCCCGTTGTGCCATGGCATAACGAGTGACCGAATCAAGTAATAACAATACATTGAGGCCTTGGTCGCGAAAATATTCGGCAATAGTGATGGCGCTTTCACAGCCTTTTAGACGCATCAATGGCGATGCATCAGCCGGCGCCGCCACCACCACAGAACGACGACGCCCTTCTTCACCCAGGATTTCCTCGATGAACTCTTTAACTTCACGGCCACGCTCACCCACTAAACCAACCACAATAACATCGGCCGCGCTGCCTCGGGTCATCATCCCTAACAATACCGACTTACCCACGCCACTACCGGCAAACAAGCCCATACGTTGGCCTTGACCCACGGTGATAATGGAGTTGATAGCACGCACGCCCACGTCCATAGGTTGGCTTATTTGTCGCCGTGCTAAAGGATTGATGGTGTTTTTGGCAAAGTGAGTAAACTCCTCGCAGCGCAGTGGCCCGAGTCCATCTAAAGGGCGCCCCAAACCATCGACCACACGTCCGAGTAAGTTCATCCCTACTGGCAGCCCTTGCTGCTTGTGTTGAGGGATAACGCGGGCTCCTGGCAACACCCCAGAGATACGGTCATTGGGCATTAAATAAAGCACGTCGTCGTTAAATCCCACCACTTCGGCATCGACTAAGCCTTGGTTCGTTTCGACCTGACACTGGCTACCCAGCGGTGCTTGCAGCCCTTTTGCTTCAAGGGTCAGGCCAACAACGCGGGTCAAGCTCCCCGCTACCGCGACCTGAGGTTGATGGATGTGTTTACGCTGCTGGTGCAAACGCTCACTTAATGAAGTTGTCATGATTTTGGCTCATCACGTACATGGACACCGCTGTCGTGCAAAAACGGTTCCAGTACTTGTTGGATTCGCAACCCTAATGTGAAGTCGATAGATGAACGCTGTTGCTTGATTTTACAATCACCGCGCGCCAAAGTCGGCTCACCTAGTAACTGCCAATGGCGATTGTCCAACTCGGTATCACTGAAGTGTGACGTCACTATCGCTAAATCATCTGGATGGAGGCTGATTTGACACATTGCCTCATTACTTGGCAAGGCTTCGGTTGCCGCGCGAAGCGCATTTAAAATAGTGTCGGGGTTGGTTTTTAGCTCACTCAAGGTAATGGCTTTGGCTAACTCGCTGGCGAGAAAGATCAGCTCATGTTCAACCTGCTCATCAATGTGTTTGGCGGGTTCATCAAGCGCTTCTAACGTGCTTTTTAACGCATCCAGCTGCTCGTCAATGATGGGCTTCGCATCTTCAAGCCCTTGCTCTTTGCCTTGCTTTAGCCCTTCTTGAAACCCCGCTTCTTTGCCTTCACTGGCACCTTTATCAAATCCGTCAACGTAGCCTTGTTCATGCCCCTGTTTGAGGCCCTCTTCGTAGGCGTCTTGGCGAATTTGCTCTAACTCTTCAAGGGTCAGTTTAGGAAAGTCGGTCTCCTCAGGGGTCAGGATCTCTTCGCCATCGCTCTGCTCATCTTCCTCGACATGCTTTTTATAAAGCTGTTCGAGCGGTGTCCCAAAGGCGGTTGAACGCCCTTGATATTTCTTTGGATCTGCACTGACATCGGGAATAGGCCAGTTCTGCAGCAGTTCATCTGCTGCCTCACTGGCGTCTAATCGTTGCCCACGACGTAATTTTGACTCACTCATGGTTTAGAGGAACTCCTCGCCACCACCACTACCAAGCATAATTTCACCGGAGTCGGATAAGCGTCGCGCCGTAGAGAGAATCTCTTTTTGCGCCGCTTCCACTTCGCTGATACGCACAGGACCCATGGCTTCAAGGTCATCACGCAGCATATCGGCTGCCCGTTTGGACATATTGGTGAAGATTTTCTCTTTCAGTCCGTCATCGGCACCTTTGATTGCCTTCATCAGCACATCTTGCTGTACTTCGCGTAGGATGGCCTGAATGCCTCGGTCGTCGACATCCATAAGGTTCTCGAAGACGAACATAAGATCTTGAATTTGCTGTGACATTTCTTCGTCGTGCTCGCGAATAGAGTCCATTAACTGGCCTTCGACATTGGTATCGAGGTAGTTCATGATATCGGCCGCCGCTTTCAGGCCGCCCATCTTCGCAGCTTGTGCCCCGGCTTGACCTGCAAATTGCTTCTCCATAATCTCGTTGAGCTCTTGCAACGCTGCTGGCTGCACCTCTTCGAGGTTGGCAATCCGCATGGTTAAATCCAAACGTACTTTCTCTGGGAACTGGGCCAGAATTTCTGCACTTTGCTCTGGCTCTAGATAAGATAAAACGATGGTTTGAATCTGCGGGTGCTCGTTGCGAATAATGTTCGCCACCTGCTTGGAGTCCATCCATTTCAACGAATCAAGACCTTTCGCACCTGAGCCCATCACAATTTGGTCAATCAGGCTTGCCGCTTTATCTTCACCTAATGCGGCTGTCAGAGCTTTCTTAATAAAGTCTTCTGATTGGAAGCCAATGGTGCTGAACTGCTGAATTTGCTCAATAAACAGGTTGTGCACGGCGCTGATCTTATCCTGACTAAGGTCATCAAGCGCGGCCATGGTCATCCCCACCTTTTGCACTTGTTTGGGCTCAAGGTGTTTAAGAATTTGCGCGGCATCCTCTTCAGACAAGCTCAGTAGCAGGATTGCTGCTTTCTCTACGCCTTCGAGTTTATCAACATCGAAGCCGCTAGTTAGTTGCTGTTGTTCTTCAGTCATCTTCACTCAACCATGCTTTAACTACTTGCGAGGATAGTTCAGGCTCATTGGCAACCAAGGCGCGAACCGCTTTTAGGAGATCTTCATCACCATGTAAGTCTGGCAACTGCAGTGTCCCGTCGGAGGAGAAGCCCACCGCTGCCGAGTCGAAATCTTTGTTTAGCATCTCTAATGTACTATCACCGATATCAACACCCGAACTCAACGCATCTTCATTGTATTCTTCCAGTGTATCATCTGGGTAGATAAGTCGCTTAAGCATGGGGCGAACCACGGCAATGATCAACACGATTATCACTAATGCGCCCAGTGCTAAGCGCACTATCTTCATAAACCAATTTTGCTCCCACAGTGGCAGTTCAGCAACCGCACCTAAATCTTCACGTACAAAGGGGACACTTACGACTTCTAGAGCATCACCTCGCTGCATGTCGAAACCCACCCCTCCTTGTAATAGGCGACGAATATTGTTGAGTTCCTCGGCACTGCGCGGCGCACTGGTGGTTTGCCCATCCGCACCAGCTGTTTGTGTGTAATCCACAGCCACGGAAACACTGATACGGCGGATCACCCCAGTCTGCTTACGTTTATGAGAAATAGTGGTATCAAGCTCATAATTACGGGTCGCTTCTTTGTGGCTGCGCGACGGTGAGCGAGTTTGCGCACTTTGCTCGTCCAACGCATTCTCTGGAATGTTAGAGTTCACTGGCGGCTGATTTGTTAAAGCGCCAGGAATGCCGACCGCTAAGCCACCAATGTTATTCTCTTCTAATGTGGTTTCACTGCGCACCGCTGGCAAATCTGGGTTGTAACGCTTTTGAGTCTCTTCTACTGCGCTGAAATCCATGACCAAGTCGACCTGCGCAGTATAGTTACCCAGTCCGACCACCGGGATCATGATGCTATCAATTTTTTCTATATATTCCTGCTCTCGTTGACGCTCAATCTCATACTCTTTACGTGAGCGCGCCGATAACGAATTTTGTGAACCAGAGTTAAGCAGACGACCATTTTGATCAGTCACCGTAACCCGTTCAGGAGACAGTCCTTGCACGGCCGAGGCGACGATATCGACGATAGAGTCTATCTCTTCACTGTTGAGGTTACGGCCGCGTTTAACCGTCGCAACAACCGTTGCTGAAGGCTTCTTCTCAATACGAGCAAATACATTTTCTTTAGGAATGGCCAGTAATACTTTGGCGCGCGATACTTTATTAAGTTCTTCAATAGTGCGCGCAAGCTGCTGCTCGCGAGAGTGCTTGAGACGTTCACGTTCAAGACGCTGTGATACGCCAAATCCCATGTCTTGCATCAAGATATCGGTGCCCGATTGCGGGCCTTGAGTAAGCCCCTCTCGGGCCATATTTAGTTTTATATCTTGATAGGCATCTTCGGCAACCATGATCACGTTGCCATCGAGTTCATAATCGATTTTTTGCGCGTCCAAGAAATCCAAGGTCTGAATCAATTCCTCGGTAGGCATTTTACCTAACGGGCGCATATCAGGCTGACGCGCCCAAATAATGATAAAAATAGCGATGGCCAAGCAAATAGCCAAAGCGATGATCAGCGTCACCTGTCGTAGCATATCCACGCCGTTGAGGGCGCTTAAATAGCCAGACTTTTGTTCTTGCTGTTCACCCGAGGAGTCGGTGTTCATGTCAACACCGCCATCGGCAAGGGCTAAATCTGTTGATTGGTTTGCTTGTGCCACAACTGTTCTCCGCTATCCGTTATACAGGCATGTTCATGATGTCTTTGTAGGCTTCCACTAGCTTGTTACGAACCTGCACAGTGGCCTCAAATGCGACAGAGGATTTTTGCGATGCGATCATTGCTTCGGCAAGAGAAACGCGGCGATCACCCATCTCCACAGCAACCACTTTCGATTTAGCATCTTGCTGTAGGTTATGAACATTATCGATTGCGCTACTTAGTAGCTCACCAAATTGGCTGGTCGATGTTTGCGGCACTTGGTTTTGTGCCTCTTTCAATGGGTTACGAGCTTGCGCTTCTTGCGCGAGCGACTGCATTTCTTGAAATAATGAGTTGGCTTGGACTTTCATCTTGGGCATCACTCAGTTAATTAAACTTACCCTGAACGATGCACAAGTCATGCCAACAAAATATCGTTATTTAACAGTCGCTTATTGTTATTTTAATTTTGACACTGAGGAATTAAGCGAGCTATATTTTTGACGCCCACAAGAAAGCCCGAGCATATCCCGGGCTGAAATAGAACATTATGACGAGACTATGCAGGAAGGTGGATCCCCTGCTCGCGCATTTGCGCTATTTTGTAGCGCAAGGTACGCGGGCTGATCCCTAAGGCATCAGCAACATCCTTACGTTTCCCGTTGAAGCGCGCTAAGGTATCGAGAATTATTTTGTGCTCTTTGTTTTTAAGCTCATCTTTAAAGTTATGGGCTTGGTCTACACCTTGGGGTGATGCCATTGGCAGCTCATCATAGTGTTGATTGAGCGCAGAGGGCATATCTTGGTGCGCATTGAACTCTACTTCATCATCAGTGACGAACTCTTCGATATAAATGGCGCTGGCGTGCACCTCGTCACCGGATTTTAAGATCAGCGCACGCTGAATAACATTATCAAGCTCACGCACATTTCCCGGCCAAGTATGCGCCATTAAGCGCTCTTTGGCATCGGCACTGAGCGAAGCAGTCGCTTGTTTGCTAGCTTGGCAATGACGCTCCAATAAATGTTCAGCCAGTGGAATAATATCCCCGGGGCGCTGATTGAGCGGCAACCAGGTCAGCGGGAACACGTTTAGGCGATAATATAAGTCTTCCCGGAATATACCGGCTCTGACCGCTTCTTTGAGGTCACGGTTTGAGGTGGCCAACACCCGTACGTTGAGCTCAATGGTTTTGCGACTCCCTAAGCGCTCAACCTCGCGCTCTTGCAATACACGTAGCAATTTCGCTTGTAGGCCTAAATCCATTTCAGTAATTTCATCAAGTAAAATGGTGCCATTTTGTGCTTGCTCAAATTTACCTGGACAGGCATTCACAGCGCCAGTGAACGCGCCTTTCTCGTAACCGAACAAAGTCGATTCAAGCATGTTTTCGGGAATGGCTGCACAATTGATAGCGATAAATGGCGCCTCTTTACGCGGCGATTGGTCGTGAATATAGCGCGCCAATACCTCTTTACCACTCCCGCTTGGGCCCATCACCATGACACTCGCGTCACTGTCAGCCACTTTATTGGCTAAATCGAGTAGCGCCAAACTTTTGGCATCGGCGACCACCGGGCCACTTTGGCTAGCCGTCTCATTAGGTAAATAACGACTCACTAAATTCAGTAAAACCTCGGGGGCGAATGGCTTTGCCATATAGTCGATGGCACCCAGACGCATCGCTTCGACCGCGTCATCAATAGTGGCATAGGCCGTCATCATTAATACCGGCATGTCTGGATAGTTAAGCTTGATGCTTTTTAGTAATTCAATGCCATTAATACCGGGCATCTGCACATCACTGACCACTAGAGCAACACTGTGCTCTTTTAGCATCATGATTGCTTCTTCACCACTTTTTGCTGCAATGCAGCGAATATCTGACAGTGTTAATGTATCGATTAGGGCTTCGCGTAACCCCTTGTCATCCTCGACAACAAGTACATAGTTATTCATTGCTCTGCTCCTGGGTATTGCTGTGCAAAACAGGAAGCGTTAGCGTAAATTGCGCGCCACCGTTTTGAAGGTTCTCTACTTTTATTTGCCCCTTATGGGCATTCACCACTGAGGCAACCACAGCCAGACCTAAACCTGTGCCCCGACGCTTAGTGGTAAAAAAAGGCTCAAAAATTTTGTCAATAATCTCTTCGTTGATCCCTGGGCCATTATCGCTAATGATGATATCGACATAATCACTGTTCGTGCGTTGACGACGTGCCTGCATCTTAATGTGCGCACCACTGCCTATCACCTGTAAGCTATTGTGCACCAGGTTATTGATGGCACTGGCCAAAGCTGTACGATTGCCCATGACTTCGATATCGGGCTCAGGGAGCTGGACTTGTAGATGCGCTTCATGCTCGCTGAGCATGGCTTCACTGCCAGAATTTACATCATTGAGTAACTGCCCTAATGACATCGGCTCAACGACTTGCTGCTCACCACTTTTGGCAAACAACAGCATATCATTCACTTGGTTTTCCAAATCTTTCAAACGCGACATGAGCTTATCGTGACAGTGGGCGCGCGTTTGATTATTCAATCGCGACGAACCCAAATTGGCCCCATATAACATGGCTGCCGAGAGCGGTGTACGCACTTGGTGGGCTAAAGTAGCCACCATTTTGCCAAGCGCGCTTAAACGTTGCATATGCGCCACTCTTGACTGCAAACGGCGCGTTTCCGTTAAATCGGTCATTAAAATGAGCTGCCCAGGCTCGGGCGTGAGCGCGCGGATTTCTAGTTTTATACGCCGTCCATCGCGCAACGACACTTCATGGCCATCGTCCTGTTGCGGGCGGAATGAGCGCTGGATCACCGCAAACCATTTCTCACCTTCGAGCGGCTCGCCTAACATATCACTGGCAATTTGATTGGCTTTGGCTATCATTCCCTGTCCATCAAGCACCACCACACCCGCAGGCATGGTGTCGACTAAATGACTCAGCCAGCTGGCTTGTAGCCGCAAGTCGCTCAGCTCTCCAACATAAGCTTCTTGCGCTAATGCCGGGCTAAACTGGCCATGATGAAGGATTTGTGGGTTGATAACACTCGCTAATGCCATGATTTTCACTCTTAAACACAAGGTCTAACCCATAAAAGCACAAAACGTACCAACTTTATTTTGTTTAATATTCAAAAAGTTACATTATTATTATTGCTATCAAAAAAATGACACTGTATAAAAAAACAGTCACCTGATACATTAGTTGATAACGCTTTCTACAAGGAGTTTTTATGTGTATTCGCTGCGCCTGGGTGGACTTGAGTAAGCCCGATTACGTTGCCTACCATGACGATGAATGGGGTGTGCCTGTTTATGATGATCAACGCTTATTCGAGTTTATTACTCTCGAATCGGCACAAGCTGGTTTGAGCTGGTATACCATTTTAAAAAAACGAGACAACTACCGCCGTGCTTTTGCTGACTTTGATATTCACACTGTCGCCGCTTTTGATGGCGAAGACATCACGCGCTTGCTCAATGATGCCGGTATTGTCCGCAATAAGTTAAAAATTAATGCCGCTATTAATAACGCTCAACGCTTTATTGAAATTCAACATCAGTTTGGTAGCTTTAGCGCGTATCAATGGCAATTTGTGAATGACAGACCGCGCGTCAACAGCATCGCGAGTCCTGAAGATTACGTAGCAACCAGTGAGCAATCCGATATTTTTGCTAAAGATTTGAAAAAGCGTGGCTTTAAATTTTTAGGATCCACTACAGTGTATGCTCATATGCAGGCTTGTGGCATGGTTAACGACCACCACAACCAATGCTTTCGCAAAGAGCAGGTGATCGCTTTGTATTAGCTTTGAACCTGAGTTAACTATTTAAGGGGCGCTGGCACCGCTTGTGTTACTGCGGCAAAGCTAATCGCGGTTGAGATTATATTTTTTCATTTTCTCAACTAAGGTGGTGCGACGCACGCCCAGCACCTCAGCAGCACGGGCAACAACATAGTCATAGCGCTCAAGCGCTTGCGTGATAAGACTCACTTCTAACTCTGCAAGGTACTCTTTGAGGTTGACTCCATCATCAGGCAGCACCCCAATATTGTCCGCTGCAGCTTCATGCTCAGCAGGTAGTTGCTCATCATCATCAACAAAGCCTTCACCGAAAATATCATTCAGGGCTTGGCGCTCTAATAGCTCTTCGGGGTACTCTGGAACAAATGCTTCAACATCGAGATGCTGATACTTCTTCGGTAAGTCTGGTACATCAACCACTTGATCCGGAAACATAATCACCATGCGTTCGACAAGATTACCGAGCTCACGAATATTTCCGGGCCACGTATGGCCTTTTAAACTTTCAATGGCACGATCGGTAAACTTAACGCTTTGACCACTTTGCTGGGCTGTTCGCTTAGTCAGCTCTTTGAGCAGCAAACCAATATCATCGCCACGTTCACGCAACGCCGGGTTCTCGATGGGGAAAACGTTCAAGCGGTAGTATAGATCCTCACGGAAATCTCCCGCTTCAATCATTTGCTCTAGGTTTCGGTGTGTCGCTGCGATGACTCGAACGTCGGCTTGAATGGCTTTGGTACCACCCACTCGCTCGTAAGTGCGCTCTTGCAATACACGCAGTAACTTAACCTGCATTTGCAATGGCATATCGCCGATTTCATCCAAGAACAAGGTACCACCTTGAGCCAACTCGAAGCGCCCCTTACGCGCTGATATGGCGCCAGTAAATGCGCCTTTTTCATGGCCAAACAATTCGCTTTCTAATAATTCGCCGGGGATAGCGCCACAGTTTACCGGCACAAACGGGCCTGAACTACGTCCCGAAAGAAGGTGTACGTTACGAGCCACCACTTCTTTACCCGTGCCCGACTCCCCAAGAATGAGTACATTTGCTTCTGTTTTCGCCACCTGAGAGATTAAAAAACGAACATGATTGACGGCTTCGGTATCCCCCACTAAGCCATTGAAGGCTTTAGGATTGTGCGCACTTTGGGTGGGCTTCATGCGCGCATACTGCTGACAGTCATGGAGCAATTGGGTGGTTACATCATGGTGAAAAGGCTCGGTTATAAGGCCAATGACGTTAGCGATATCTAATAAGGGTTTTAACGTTTCACCAATTAACAAAAATGGTAACTCTGGATGCGCTTTAATTAATTGCTGGTGTTCGCCGTTATTGAGTGCCCCGAGCACAATGATGGGCTCGTAGTGCTTATCAATATTTGCACACAAATCACCTGAGGTGGTCAGTTCATTAGCCTCACCCACAAAGGTTAGTGCTGAGCTCAACCCTTGGGCTCGAGTCGTATTGTCATCTAGAATCAGGATCATCGCGCCGCCAAATACTAAGCGATTGTTATAACTCTAGATTGTATTGCAGTTCAGGGAGGATTCAAGGAAAAGCGGCATGTTTTTGACGTTAATGCCAAAAATCAGACGCTTTTCCTAGTTTTGTTTGATTCAGCGCATAGTGAACCACCATTACAGCAGTCCTAAAATTGCGGCGGCGTTTTGGTTGGCTTGGCCGCGCAGCGCGATAGATGCTTGGTTAAGGATGTCATTACTGGTGCGCTCACTCACCGCTTTTGCATAGTCAGTGTCAGCAATGCGGCTTTGACTTGCTGCAACATTCTCGTTTTGCTCGCTAAGCGAGCGAATTTGACTGCTTAGGCTATTCTCGAAAGCGCCCAGCTGCGCTCGCTGCTGGTTAACCTGCTCTGCGGCTTGCTCAGTCACATCTAACGCTGAATTAGCGCCCGCTTGAGTGGTGATATCAATAGCATTTACGACACTAAGGAAGTCGCTATTAGGCTGTTCAAGGGCGTTTGTTTGATTCGCATCAGCGCCAATTTGAAAGCTGACACTTTGGCCATCAAATAACGGCTTCCCGGCAAAACTGCTTTGCTCTAACGTGTTGGTAATTTCGCTTTGCAGTTGCACGACCTCTTCTTGCAAAGCCTGGCGGTCGCTATCGGAAAGTGCACCATTACCAGCTTGTATGGATAGCTCGCGAATACGGCCAACAGAATCATTGACGTTACTCAATGCTGACTCACTCACTTGCGCATAGGAAATACCGTCATAGGCATTACGGCTGGCCTGTGTAAAACCATTTTGCTGCGCCGTTAAACGGTCAATAATTTGAAGCGCTGCGGCATCATCAGCCGCTGAGTTAACGCGCTTACCTGTAGCGAGTTGCTGATCTAATTGCGTCGAACGAGTATTGATTGATGCTAGTTGGCTTGCAGCTTCTGAGTTGATTTTCATAACCTGCCTCCTGGAGTTTTGTGGCCTGCACTTATACTAAAGTGTAGAACATTGGTCTCCAACAAGCACTTTAAATCGCTGTCCACCCACCATCTAAGAATAAACTCTGGCCGGTCATATAGTTAGATAATTCACTACTAAGATAAGCAATGGCTCCTTTGACGTCTTCTTCTGCGGCCATTCGAGCCAAAGGTACTTTGGCATTATATTTATTCAAGAATGAATCTGGCTGGCCACGCTCAATGCCGCCTAGTACTATATTATTTACTCGGACTCTAGGTGCAACATTGGCAGCTAACCAGCGTGTCAATTGCATCAACCCCGCTTTGCTGGTGGCATATGCAGCTGGATTGCCCATATCGGTGCCTTCATACATGTCCATTTGTGGACCAACAACGCCGTAAATTGAGGAGATATTAACGATCCTTGCTGCGGCACCGGGCGTGTTTTTCATTAGCTCATAAGCGTGTTGGCACAGCTGAAACGGCGCAGATAAATTCACATTTAGGCAGTCGTTGAAAGTCTCTAATGACTGCTGCTCAAAAGGCACACACCAGCCTGAGAGCTTATCAGTGCCAACAAACGCTGCGTTATTAATGAGAATGTTGAGCTTGCCTTGAGTGAGCTCGCTGACCTTAGCCATTGCTGTGCTTATTTCACTTGGCTGTGATAACTCGCAAGAGAGAGTATGAACTTTGTCACTGCTGCCATACACCGAGCTATGAACTTGTTGTAACTGCTGTTCACTTCTATCTAGTAAAATCACATGAGCACCAAGCTCTAGTAGCGTTTGCGCTGCGGCATGGCCAACATGCCCAGCACCACCGGTGATCAATGCCCATTGGCCATTTAACTGTTGTAATTGTGACAATGTTCTCATACTTTCCTCACTCTCTTAGCCAACAGCTCGGCGAAATCAAAATCCAATTGTGTATCGATATCTACGGCTCGCTCTGCGGGTACGCAAATACTGGTTACTTTCCCCGCCAATAAGCCTGAGGCTTGGCGGATATAAGCTGGCCGCGCGGCGTACACCACTGTAGTAATATCATAAACGCTGGGCGCGTCTTGCCGGCGCGAAACCCCTGACGGCGTCTCGCATACTAACTGCACAGTTTCGTCCTGCTGACGCATTACCATATTAAAGAAAGGACTACGTGCCGCAGGTGTTGTTGAAATGCAAATATCTGCACCGACTTTTTGCAACTGCTGCAAAGCCCCTTCAATGTCTTCACTGGCGCGCAATGGGCTTGTCGTTGGTAAGCTGATAAAAGTGTCAAACTGACCATATTTTTCCTCGACCCACTGCACAGCATGCTGCCAAGCAAGCCACTCTGGTGAGTCATCCTGTGCCAAGGCCATGGGCCTGATTATAACCTCCGCTCCGCGTTCTTTCGCTAGACGAGCTATCTCTGGATCCTCAGTTGAGACAAAAACCCGCGATATCAAAGAAATGGCTTTAGCTGAATCAATCGACCAATGTGTTAACGGCTTTCCAGCCAAAGGAAGAACATTCTTGCGAGGCAGTCCCTTTGAACCCCCTCGAGCAAAGATAAAAGCATAATGGTTCATTAGGCACTCTGTTTTATAACATCAATAAGGTTAACGACTTCTAAAGCTTGCGCCACGCTCGCCCCTTGATAAGATCGCTGTGCGATTTGGTTATGAAAATTATCCAACATATCCAGATACATAGTGTTGGCTTGCCAATGAGAATCGCCAAACTGTTGGCTCTGCCCTTGCGAGTCTGTTAACACCAACTCGTTTCTTAGTAAATTCCAATCAAGGCGGCCTTTATTTCCAATCACACGGCAAAATCGTTGTGGTTGACGTTGCAAGAAATCAAGATGTATTTGCACATGCGCGTCATGCTCGGTACGCAGGCTAACATCAACTAAGTCCTCTACCTCTAAGCCAAGCTCCGATGATGAACGCAAATGGGCGTGGCTTAGTGCCAAAGGACCAAATATCCAGCGAGCGTAATCCAACTCATGGCTCAGCTCCAACAAGGCACCGCCTCCAAGCTCTTTACGCGCTGACACTGAATCACGGTAGTCTAAACCTGATCGCCATTGTGGCAAATATTGGCCAACCTCAATGTGGATATTATAGATTTCGCCCACTGCATGTTGTTGAACCAGGTCTTTCATGATTCGTGCTGTCGGCATAAACCGCAAGCAGTAACCCACTGCACAAGCAGGTGCTGATGGCTTCTGAGCACATTTCAACAATTCCTGAGCTTGGTCTAGGCTTGCTCCCAGAGGTTTCTCTATAAGGCATGGAATTCCTGCCTCTAGCAGCGATTTACCATGGCTTGCATGTAGATTCGCAGGTGACGCGACAATGACGTACTCAGGTCGCAGCTCAATCAGCTCATTGAGTTGCGTTACACAGGCATCGGCATGGGCCGGCAAAGTTGTTAATTGTCGATTGCTTGCTGGCATGGCGATAACTCGAGCGTCGGGTTTTAGAGCTTTCAGGTTCTCTCTATGGCGGTGAGAGATATTACCTAAACCAATAACGGCTACGCTTTGCATTAACCCATTCCCAGACTACGAATATCCACCTGAGCGCGATTGAAATCGTCCATTCGACCTATATCAAGCCAATATTCATGGATGGGAAACATTAATACATCTTTATCTTTGGCTATTCGCTGCTCTAGCACGGTGGGCATATCGATGCGATGATTAAAGGGTACGGAACTGATCACTTCTGGGGAAACCACATAGATACCGGCGTTAACAAAAAACCGCTGTATTGGTTTTTCCACCATATCGGTGATTCGACTTCCTTCACCTTCAATAACACCGTAAGGAATTTGATACTCGTACTCACGCACACACATTGTTGCGTCTGCGCCATTCTCACAATGAAACTCCAGTAAACGCGCAAAGTCGACTTTTGTTAGTACATCACCATTCATTAAAATTAATGGTAGGTCGCGTCGCATACTTTTTGGCAATAAACCGAGAGCTCCCCCTGTCCCCAAGGGAGACTCTTCGTGAACATATTCTATTTCGACCCCCCACTGGCTACCATCGCCAAAGTGCTCTTCGATTTGTTCAGGCATGTAGTGGGTTGAGATATAAAAATTACTGAAGCCTGCTTTAACAAAACTTTTCAGAACAGTTTCTAGTATCGGCTTATTGCCTACCTGCAACATAGGTTTAGGGCAGTGGTCGGTCAGCGGGCGTAATCGTGTACCAAACCCGCCAGCCATCAGAAAAACAGGGTTATCAAACTTTGGTTTACTTAACACATGCTTGAGGGTCTGTAAGCCGACCACTTTACCCTGGCGCACCACGGGAATAGATAAGATCCCCTTTTGCTCCATAGTCTCGATAAGCTGTTCTTTAGGTGTGCCCACCTCCGCGCATATCGGCGAGGTATTCATGACCTCCGATAACGCAACTTCCAACCCGAGATTATTTAATAACGCGCGTCGTATATCACCATCGGTAATCACACCCAGTAAGTGCGTTTGCTTATCAACAATGAGTACCACTCGCGACGCTTGTGTATTTATCACTTCAAGCGCTTCGCGCAAAGGCTGCTCTGGGGCCATTAATATTTCTTGCCATGAAAAGCTCATTTGGGTCTCCCTTTATTTCTGCTTCGCCCGTGCACCATAAACAACAGCGTTACTCTCGACATTTCTATCAACCAGTGCCCCTGCACCGACCACTGCGCCTGCACCGACTTTAACGCTCGGTAATACAGTCGCACCTGCGCCTATGTATGCATACGGGCCAATTTCAGCACCGCCTAACAGCACAGCACCGGGGGCTATATGGCTAAAGCTTGCCACCTTGCAATCATGCTCGACTACGGCTCGAGTATTCACTACCACATGTTGTTCTATGTGCGCGCCCGCATTAATTATCGCCCCACTCAACACCTGCCCTCCTAACTGCACACTGGCATAAGTCGAAACCTCTGCGGAGTCGGCAATAACGGTTGCAAAACGATAACCTCTACTTTGCAAGTTTGACGCCAGCTTCGAGCGACTGTCGCCGTAGGGTTGCGGGCCAATGCCGATAACCACCTGACAATCCTCAGGGTTAAATAACGTCACGTCTTGATCATCTTTATAGTGAGTTATTCCTATCAACGCTTGACGTTGAATAGACTGTGGCGAGAACACGGCTGTGAGTGGCAGCCCTTGTTTCATTAATATATCGGCCAGCACACTGGCATGCCCACCAGCGCCAAACATCAAAATGGCTGATTTATTCATTGATTAAGTCGCCAGGCTTGTAATTTTGCGAGGCGTTACAGTTCAGTAAGCGCCAATACAGGTGCGGAGACATTCCCGTACCTGGCCGTTTCACCGCAAGGTTACATTGTGTAAAGGGCGCACCGGCAGGGATTTCCTCAGCCGCGACTAAACTCTTACGGGCTGCAGCTTTATTATTAATTTCACTTGCTGTGGGCATTTTTACACCATGACCCAGCGCCTGCTCGCTTTGGCGAATATAACGTATCATCTGTTGAAGCTCTTTTGGTTCAAGGGATGCCTTGTGATCGGGCCCAGGCAAATTACAATCCAAGGTAAAGTGCTTCTCAATGACCGTTGCCCCTTTGGCCACAGCAGCCACAGGCACCAGCCAACCAGCACTATGATCGGAGTAGCCTACAGGTAAATGAAAAGCCTGTTTCATACTGTCCATCGCGCCTAAATTGATTTCATCCAACGGTGCTGGGTACTCAGTTGTACAATGTAAAAGTGTAACCTTGTCACGCAAACACTGTTGTCCACCCTCACTAGCATACGCTTTTGCAAAGTCCCCCTCTCGCGGACTCTCACTGTCAGGGTGAGTTAACCCATATGCGATAACCGACAACGCCTGCTCGACCTCCCCTAAAGTTGCCATGCCTGTTGACACAATGAGGTCGCAACCTGTTTGAGCGTGCTTTAATAACAATGGCGCATTGGTAAGCTCCCCTGAGGGTATTTTTAAACGTTGCAGACCCAAGTCATTAATCAGAAAAGACAGACTTTGCTCGTCAAATGCCGTAGATAAAAACTCCACACCTAATTGCTGACACTCTTGAAGCAGACGACGATGACACTCATAACTCAACTCTAGGCGCTGCAACATGGCAAACTGAGATTCCTGCTTGCCAATATTTTCGCTTTGATAACGCGCTTGTGCAGCATCTTGCGTAACAATTTCTGCCGCTTTAAAAGTTTGAAATTTAACAATATCAGCTCCAGCCGCATGGGCTTGGCGCACAAGTTCAAGCGCTAGGTGCTCATCACCATTATGATTTACGCCTGCTTCCGCAATGATTAAAGTTCGACTATTCATAAGCGTTCTCGGATTGGTAAAAAGGCTGGGGCTGCAACTGTTGTAGATCGATATCAGCCAAAATACTCACTATTTTCTTTGCGGTATTGCCTGAGCCATATGGATTCTCAGCACTTTGGCAAGACATTACAAACTCCGGGCTCAATGCTTTGTTAAGCGCACTGTGTACTTCAGATAACTGACAGTCAATCACCGTGCAACTTTTCGGCCGACCTTGTTGCCGAGTACCAATGTTAATTGTTGGCACTTTAAAACTAGGCGCCTCAATAACACCACTTGATGAATTACCGAGCACACAGGATGCACGCTCCATAACACTAAGATAGCGCTTAAAACCAAGGGAGGGACAGACCGATACATGGGGCAATGCACTTAATGTTTGCCACTGTGCAATCATTTCTGCACCTTCGCCGTCAGCATTGGGATAGGTGATCATAAAGTTTAAATCGGTACGCTCTTTAACCACGTCAACAAGCGCAGTGATATCATTTTCAGCACTCGCCCCCCGAGTCACAGGGTGATAGGTGACAAGCACTAAAGGAGCGGTGTGATCAGCAAATGTAAGCACAGCATCAAGTTGCTGTTGGCTTGCTCTAGGTGCTGACATGATGTTATCGATGCCCGGCGCACCGACCACAAAAATACGACTCGGTTGCTCGCCTAACTGCATGAGCCGCCTAGCAAAGACCTGCGCTGCAGGAAAGTGAATATCCGCCATTTTACTAATACTATGACGCAAAGCATCATCAAACGCGCCTTCGGTTACTTCACCGCCGTGTATATGAGCAATAGAAACACCCAAAAATAGCGCCGCTTGCGCGGCCGCGAATGTCTCAAAGCGATCGCCTAACAATAAGATGCAATCTAGATTATGTTGACTAAAAGCGTCAGCAAAACTGATTGTGGCAAGACCTGTGGATTTTGCCACGCCTACTTTGGATGCCGATGAAAGCAACATTTCCACAGTCACTATATTTTCAACACCACTGTCCCTGAGCTCGTCTATAGTCAAACCATATTCAGGCGACAAGTGCGTGCCACAAGCAAATGTGTAAGTGTCGAAGTCGCCGTGGCTCTGTAGCAGTAAAATCGTGCGACACAGCAAGCCAAAGTCAGCTCTGGTTCCGGTTACTATCCCTATTTTCTTCACCTTACCTCCTTTTCGGGCGCAACCGAGCTCGGTATGTTGACCAAATGATCAGCAAGAAATTCGGAGTTTGTCAGTGGTCCTCGAGGAGCACCATTAAACATTGGTAAGGTGTGCATTAATTGCCAGACCGGCCTGGTCATTATACCGGCTGAATTACTTTGCTCTAAAAATGCATCGCGATATTGTCGTGAAGGGCATAACAGCGCATTGAGCCAGAAGTTTGAATGAGCATCTTGGGGCTCATCCACAAACACCAGTTCACTGTTATTAAAGTGGGCTTTATAGGTTGCTGCTAATCGACGCTTATTTTTCAGATAAGCCGGTAGCTGTTCCATTTGCGCGCACCCCAAAGCGGCATTGATATTAGGCATGCGATAATTGAAAGCGAGTTCATCATGATAAAACTCATAAGCATGTGCCACTTTCGCTGTTGTTGTTATATGTTTAGCGCGCTGGCCTAATTCAGGTGTGCCGCACAAAACCATACCTCCACCGCCTGTTGTTATGACTTTATTGCCATTAAAGCTAAGCGCCGAGAAATCAGCAAAGGTCCCTGTGTGCTGGTTTTTATAAAAGCTTCCCAAACTCTCTGCCGCATCTTCAACTAGGGTAATATGGTAGCGTTCACAGACCTCTTTCAATGCATCCATTTTGGCTGGATGACCAAAAGTGTGCATCGGCATCACGCTAGCTATTCTAGCGCCACAAGTGTGATAACACTGGCCATCACGAATCTCACTGTGAGCACTTAAATAGTCCTCAAGAGCGATTGGGCAAAGACTGAGCGACTCCCGGCAAACATCTATAAAAAGTGGTGTGGCCCCAAGGTGGGCAATGATATTACACGTAGCGACGAACGTAAGGGCTTGAGTGATAACAATATCACCACTTTTTACACCTGATAGGAATAACGCGGTATGCAATGCAGCCGTGCCATTAACCGTGGCAACGGCTGCGCCAGCCCCGGTGAAAGTGCAAACTTGGTCTTCAAACTCACCAACATAAGCACCTACACTGGATACAAACGTGGATTCTAGGGTATCCGATACATAACGCTTTTCATTGCCATTGAATCGAGGGGCATGCAGTGGAACAAAGTCATTGGTACCGTAGTGATTACGCACCAATTCAACTAATTTTTTGACCTCCTCCATCACATTTTCCCATCTAGATAACGACCCATTTCGGTATGGGAAAATTCAGGAAGCAGTTTGATAAACTCAGCAACAAGGTCAGCCTTACTCCATCGTCCCGCACTTTTCATAGCATTAATATTGTCTACAAATGCGCTTAGCTTGGTCGAGTCATAGGCAAGCTTACTCTTGACGATGCCAAGGTCATCAAAGCGTGTCATATCCAGCTCTTCTGTCGGAGTATAAAACTCTTCGATGTCTTTTTCCCCGGTGGTGTCACTGGAACTAAATAAACAAGGCCATTGCCCTTGTTGGGGCAATGAGTGCACTAATTCACGTGCTTGTTGTTCACTCTCACATATAAAGGGCTCATATCCACGTTGATGTAGATAGGCCTTTGCAATCTCACTAAAGGTTTGTAAGTGCAATTCATCACTGAGTTTAGGAAAGAAAATATCTCCATTGTCACCTAACAAACATGACATCAAGCATAATTGCCCTGACTCTGTTGGGGTGACAAAGTAACGTTTAACGTCGCTAGGAGCGACAATAGGTTGTTGCTTCAGTAGCCGTTGATTGAAACCGTGAAGTAACGAGCCATCACTAAAGGCCACATTAGCAAAACGAGCCATTGAGACGGGTATTTGCATACCGGCACGCATGAGAAACATTTCCATGATACGTTTTGATGCACCCATCATATTTACTGGGTTCGCCGCTTTATCAGTGGAGACGCTGAAGTACTTGCTGCTGTTATGGGCAATTGCCTGGCGTAATGATTGTTCAGTATTAAAGATGTTTGTGTTAATCATACGCATCAGCGTATAGGGATCTTTCTCACTGCGCACATGCTTCAATGCAGAAAGGTTAAGCACATAATCGTATTTAGGTTGTTGTTCGATAAAGGCGCGATACTCTAAGCTGCCAATATCCAAAGCAAAAGTTTGGAAGTCTCCCTCGATGTATCCTAATGACGAGCGTATATCGCGCACTAGTTCCACCAAATTATTTTCGCTAATATCGATAACGTGGAGGGCTTGAGGGCTACGCTTAAAGATCTCTTTGCATACGGCTTGACCAATAGTCCCCGCGCCACCGAGCACTAAAAAACGTGACGCTGACACTTTCGCCGACAACTCTTGCTCATACGCTGTGAGATCCTTTGAAAAGAGCGGCTGGCTGCGACTGACTACTCGCAATATATCCATCACTTGGCCTCTTTATATTGCTGATACTGTGGTTTTGTCCAAGTACACTTCGCTTTCCAATTAACAGGGAAGTCATCTTTGATTTTCTCAATCAATTCAAGCCAAACGGAAAAAGCAGATCTGAAGTGCTTAAGTGTTTCTTGCTCATCATCGAAGTAATACAGCAAAGTTATCAGTGGACAGTGGAAATATAGTAAACTGCCTTTTAATAGGTTAAATAAATGTGGGTTCACTGATTTTCGGTAAGCATAAACTAACCGCTGTTGAGATTTGAGAATTGCATGAGCTTCATCGCGACTTGAAAAGTCTCGGTTGCCTATGTCAATCAAATACTGACATAAAGAGTCGAATTCTTCGAAGCTAATCTTTGTCTCTATATCTTCTATTTCAACACTTCTGAATAACAGAGACTTTAAATCTTCAACTAACTTACACTTATCTGTAACTGTATTCGCTAAGCCAACATCACTTTCCTTAAGTGCCATCGCCCCCTCTATTTTCGCCCCTTCACCAACGTTATACACATGGCATTGGGAAGCTCCCTTAACCAACCTATCAAACGTTGTTTTAGACATAGCCATCAGAGGTGTCGCTTTCACCGGGTGTTCCAAGTTTCCTTCAAACTCAATTCTCGCACCCTTAAGTGGCTTGAATTGCTCTTTTAATTTTTTATCGTTGTAAATACTTAGCTCGGAGTGCGTCACGCCACCAAGACTGTAACCGTTGTCAACGCCAAATAGATAAACTTCGGTAAATCCCATACACAATGCAAATGACAAGGCTGTGTTGGACACCATCGGTCCGCTGGCTGGGAGGGTTGTGGCTGAGACACCATACTTTTTCTTGGTATGTGTGGAAATGAAGGATGAGGCTGCCTCAGGCCCTTTTAACCCTAAACCCGCCCATTTATATAGTCCTAGAACATCAGGATACATAACATCTACAGCTAATAAATTTGTATCGCCGTAACCTTGTTCTGGTTCAATCGTTCGCTGGATGTCATATGTGATCCTTGGCCTTTCAACTAAAACATGAAAATCTGCAGTAACTCCTGCTTTTAGTAAACTTTGATATGCTGTTCCAGCAGCGAAAATGACAGCTTGACCATTAAAGTTTTTCAAGACTTCTATAGCAGCGTCTAGTGAGGGGCCATTCCCAACAACAAAGGCTGGCGTATTGCCCACCAGTTCATACGCCTTTTTATTTGCAAATAAAAACTCTCCACCTTGTTCAATATTACGAATTCCATGAGCTAGCCCTGTTATAGCATCGTTATAAAATCCGAAACCTTGGTGGAGCTGATAGTAGTTGCTAAAAAATGTTTTTATTAATTTATTTACCTTTTCGGATGGATAATGCTGATAGCAAAAACTATTGATAACCGAGTAAGCGCCAATATCCTCAGCAACTTGAAAGACCTCGTTAAAGAAGCTTTCATAGCTGGTACCTAAATGTAAGAAAAGACACGCATCTTGTTCGTCTAGTCGGTGGATAACATCTGACCAATCAATACAAAAAAGGCTAGCGAAAAACATTTCTAAATCTGGTTCACAGATAAACACGTAGTCAAACTTGCATTTGTCAAGCAATTCAGGAATATGATAACCAAGGCCGATGCCAAAAATTAAACATGACGGGAAAGATTCAGGTAGCTCGGTAAGAGGCTTGCTTTCTATTGATTTAGTCTTTGCTAGTTCTCGGACCAACTTATACATATATCGCAAGTGCAGCCTCTCATCCTCACTGCTCGCTGTTTCACTTGAGGCTTTAAAGTAGTCCGTTCGGCCGAAATTAGCATGCTGCACGTAGTGTTCAACTTGCTCCTTAGCTTGGGCCCTAGGGTTGTCACCATAGATGGGCACATCACTTCCTTCAGGATAAAAAGTAGCGTCGCCAGATTCGGTTACATGAAGGCAGAAGTCGTCTCGGGTTTGGTAGCTTTGTATAAAATCTGCAATATCTGGATAATAATGCCTGAAGGCCGTCAAATTTTTGTCAAACCGCTCATTTGCTTCCACGGCAAAAGCGGCTTCTCTCATTTTGTGAGCTTGTGCGTGACGAAGTTTTTCCTGAGCCGCATTGAGTGCATCGTTTAGATCATTGTGCTTTTTACCAGCGCTCATAATCAACCTTATAAACTGATAGCTAAAGAGTAATTTAGCATATACTCAGCAAGTTGAGTGCCATTATTACATGAACATTTAAAGTTTAACGGGGAATGTCGTACGCTTTGAGCTTACTTTGGTTTTTAGTAAAATTGGAAAGGTCTTTCTTTACTGTCAACTGAGTCTCTCTCGCACTTTCATTGAGCAAGGTGAGCTTATTATAAACATCTGCTAGCGCATTTTGGTTACCAGCAACCTCTTGCTCCGATAGACCACGAAGCTTATTATCTAGCTTGCTATGATATTTGACAGCCTCGCCGTAGTCACCGCAGGATAAAGCTTCCTCCAGCGACTTTAAATCGGCTTGCAACTCAGCAATTTTATCCAAGCTGAGCCTCTTGGGTATTAAGAGTTTGCTCTCTCACTTCGACAGGAATACTATCCCAAGCAGACTTAATCTCTTTAAGTAACACACTCACTTCTTCTACTTTTTCAACGCTATTTTCTACGCTAGCATCAATGAGCTGGTCGAGCATATAAGAATAAAGTGCATATAAGTTTTCCGTTACTTCACCACCCACATTAAAATCTAAACAGCCACGCAAAGCCTCGATAATTGAAGATGCCTTACCTAGATGTTCAGCCTTCGCTTCAAAGTTTTTATGCTCGATAGCTACCTTAGCATGAACCATCTTTTCAATTGCACCGGCCATTAGAATTTGGATCACTTCATATCTATCAGCGCCCGCGAGGCGGGTTTTTAATGCTTCTTTCTGATAATTCTTAACTTTTGCATTATACATAATTTATAACCTCACTAAGATGATGATTTGCCGCTACCGAAACCTGGTAAACTAGCTAACTGAGCACCTAAATACTGCTGCGTCGAACTCATCTGTGCTAATAAAACGTCTAAATTGGAGTATTGCTTACGAAGCCGGGTTTCTAGCTCCTCCATCCTATATTGATGATCCAGCACATCCTCTTCTAGATCGTCAATCTGGCTATTAATGTTTTCCTCACGACTTTTCAAAATACCACCAGAGTCAACAAACGATCCAAGCAGCTCCTCTAATTTATTCGCGACACCGTTTTCACCTGCAAAAGCCTTGCCAATATCATCATAATTGGTATCCATTGCTTCGTCTAGGCTACGAACTATGCTGGATTTTTCCAAATAACCGTCATCATTAACGCTTAATCCAATGTCGAAAATGCTGGTGAAAGGACCGGCATCAGTCAGCTCACTGGACAATACACTTACAAGCTGGTCACTCAACGAACGCATGGTCGCATCACCGCGCAAACCCACTTGGCGCTCCTCGTCGTAACTAGTGTGATAGGCGATAGTGCCAACTAAATTGTTATAATCTTCGATGAACTTGTTGACGAGTGTATTAACACTTTCTCTATCCACGCTGACATTGATGCCTGCGCTTTCTCCGGCCTCACTTACCTGCTTAGCGGTGATAGTCATGCCTTGCACGGCATCTTTAAACACATTGCTGTCGTTAACAATCTCGATACCATCTACGGTGATTTTGGCGTCTGTCGCTTCGTCTCCCGCCGCAATGCTCATGCCTCCCGCACCGCCACCATTAGCGACCGTTGAGACAGCGTCAAGTTCGGCATTGTCATTGGTAATAACAAGATCATTACCCGATCCAGTTTCGTTTGAAGTCAGCACTAATTTAGCTTCACTACCAGTGTTGATAATGTTGGCAGTTACGCCAAAGTTCGTGTCTGAATCATTAATAGCGTCACGTAAATCTGATAGCGTGGCTCCAGCATCCAAGGTTACATCAAAGCTTTTGTCACCAGCGCCGAAACTTAGAGTTCCTCCAGACGCTGTAACTACAGCGGAGTTATCTGCAAAGGCATTGGCGGCTGACATAGCACGACTACCCTGGGCAAGCTGTTGGACCTGCACATCAAAGTTACCTGGAGTGATATCACTAGAGGGGCTCACAGAGATAATATCGCCACTTGGAGGCTGTGAAATATTCGCCAAACGTTTATTAAAGTTATCGGGATCACCTAATTTCTCCATGGTGTCCTTTAACTTGGATAACGCAGACTTGACCGCACCAATCGAAGATAATTCGACTTGAAGGCGCTCATCTTTCTGAATGAACTTCTGCATTTTAGGAACATTTTCAGCCTCAATAGACGCACTGATAATGCTCTCAAGGTCAAGACCCGAGCCTATGCCCGCCTGAGTGATTAATGGCATAAAAACCTCCTAATTCAGTTTACGTTACGCAGATTGATCAAAGAGCACTCCACGATTATCAAGTTTATCGGCAAATTCTTCTAAAGCTTTAGCAACTTCGCGGAACTCTTTAGGTGGAATTTCTCGAATCACCTCTTCACTATCGCGATCTATAACTTTAACGATCGGAGGATCTCCAAGTTCGTCAAACTCGAAAACCAGATTCGTTGAACGAATTGGAATAAAGTCATTAATTTTATCCAAACTCTCTCTTAGCTCTTCATTGAGTTGTTGCTGTGTTTGCATCAACTCGCTTTTGTTAGAAACTAAAGAGTCATCCTCGGCCTTTAGTTCAATATCTTCTTGAACACCCAGCTTTGCTTCATTTTTAGCTTCAGATAACGAGTCTTGTTTACTCGCTGTTGAGCTACTCTGCAAAACAGTTGCCAAGTCTTGATTTAAGTTAATTTCAGCCATGTAACATCTCCAACAATGCCTAGAAGGAGTATAAGCCATAACCGCCTAATCGTCAGTTATGGCTTAAATCAGTTCAATTTAACCCAGTAGCGAAAGAGCGACCTGAGGACGCTGATTTGCTTGGCTTAAAATTGAGTTACTTGCCTGTTGCAAGATTTGGTTCTTCGTCAAAGCAGCTGTCTCAGCAGCAAAGTCGGTATCTTTAATGCGCGAACGTGCAGCACTTAAGTTTTCCGAGATGTTCGCCTGGTTACGAATTGTAGATTGGAAACGGTTTTGTACCGCACCCAGTTCAGCTCGCTTCTTATCAACCACGGCAATCAATGAATCCATACCAGCCATCACCAACTGCGCATTCATTTGACTAGATACCGAGATACCCGTTTCGGTAAAGACATTTGAAAACGCTGCGTCAGTTAAAGCAAAGTCGGAATTAATTGATGACAGTGTAGAGATACCTTCTGTACCTAGTACGTCTGTCATTGCTTTAGACGTAACTTCTGACGCGACGCCAGCAATCCCTGATAAAGTGAAGCCACCATCAGCGGAAAGCGAATGATCACTATCACCTGCGGTACCACCCACTTGCTGCATACTGAATCCAATGACCTGAGCTGCATCAGCACCGACCTGGAAACTGGCTTTGTAGCTGCCATCAAGTAGATTCTGACCACCAAAAGTAGTGTCAGAAGCAACACGGTTAACTTCACCCATTAACTGCTGTATTTCTTCCTGCAACGCTACACGATCTTCATCAGTATTTGAGCCGTTAGCAGCTTGTTGGGCTAGGGTACGAACACGTTGGAACATGTTAGTTACTTCATCCATCGCCCCTTCAGCGGTTTGCGCTAAAGAAATACCATCGTTAGCGTTTCGGTTACCTTGGTTTAGGCCATTGACCTGCCCCGTCAACCTGTTTGAAATTTGCATACCCGCTGCATCATCAGATGCACTGTTAATGCGAAACCCTGAGGACAAGCGCTTAAAAGATGTATCAAGCTCATTGCCCGAGTTCATTAGCTGACGCTGCGCATTGAGCGAGCTAACGTTCGTATTTACATATAAAGCCATATTAGCCTCCGCTTTATCTTAATTGTATGAACCTAAGCGAAATACCCCTATTCAGCTTAGATTCACGATAAGAACTAGAGTTACAGTTCTCTAGCTCTGTTATCGACAGTTAAAACGGAGGCTTTAATAATTTTTTTAAAAATACGAATTAAGTATCAGTTTATCCTTGCAGCAAGCTCAGTGCGGCCTGCGGACGCTGGTTCGCTTGACCAAGAATAGTCTGACTTGCCTGCTGCAAAATTTGGTTCTTGGTTAGCTTTGCAGTTTCCATGGCGAAGTCTGCGTCTTTAATTCGTGATTTTGCTGCACTTAAATTTTCCGAAATGTTTGCTTGGTTTCGAATCGTCGATTGGAAGCGGTTTTGTACCGCACCGAGCTCGGCCCGTTTCTTATCAACAACAGCGATAAGTGAATCCATGCCTGCCATCACTAGCTGAGCATTAACCTGGCTGGACACGGACACTCCACTTTCTGTGAATACATTAGAGAAAACAGCGTCAGTGAGGGCAAAGTTAGAGTCAAGGCCAGAAAGCGTAGAAACACCATCAGTTCCGAGAATAGCCGTCATCGCATTATTGCCAACACCTGATGCTACACCAGCGATACCCGAAATAGTGAACCCGCCATCAGCCGACAAGCTATTAGCCGTTCCACCCACATTTTTCATGGTAAAGCCGATAACCTGCACCGCATCTGCGCCAACTTGGAAACTTGCAGAATAAGAACCATCAAGTAAATTTTGGCCACCAAAGGTCGTATCTGATGCGACTCGGTTTACTTCAGAAGAAAGTTGGCGTATTTCTTCTTGCAGCGCCAAGCGGTCCTCATCGGTGTTTGAACCATTTGCGGCTTGTTGAGACAGTACTCGAATGCGCTGGAACATGGATGTCACCTCATCCATCGCACCTTCAGCGGTTTGTGCTAAGGAGATGCCGTCATTGGCATTTCGGTTACCTTGGTTTAAACCGAGGATTTGTGACTGCAGACGATCTGAAATCTGTAAGCCTGCCGCATCATCGGCAGCACTGTTGATACGCAAGCCAGAAGACAAGCGCTTAAACGAGGTATCTAACTCATTACCAGAGTTCATTAACTGACGCTGTGCATTAAGCGCACTGACGTTGGTATTTACATATAAAGCCATAATAGCCTCTCTTTCACTCTCAATTTGGTTATTAACCGCTGCTTGCGGCGAATTGTTTCCACACTAAGGCGGATCCTTTACGCCGCTTTCAGAGGGGGCTTGGCAATTATTTGCCGTTAAAAACCCGCGCTAGCCGCGTATAAGAGTAAATGAGCAATAAGTGGGCCAATATGAAAAAAGGGCCGTAACGGCCCTTGTGTTTGAGAGTGAAATCGACTGCCAAAAAATTGTTATACTTTTTGGCATAATAGCTGCTTATACTGAATGAAGTTGGGTGGGATGTAGCACCCTGCCCAACTTTGGGATTTTTTTAGCAATTAGCTTCCGCTTTAAAATCCAACTTCGCGCCCTTGCCAATACCCCATCAGCAAGGGCGCTTTTCATTTTACTTATCCAAGAAGACTTAATGCTGCCTGTGGACGCTGGTTTGCCTGACTAAGAATGGTCTGGCTTGCCTGTTGCAAGATCTGGTTCTTAGTTAGATTTGCGGTCTCTTGAGCAAAATCTGTATCTTTAATGCGAGACTTTGCCGCATTCAAGTTCTCAGAGATGTTTGCTTGGTTACGAATTGTTGATTGGAAACGGTTTTGTACCGCACCCAATTCAGCCCGTTTTTTATCCACTACCGCAATTAACGAATCCATACCAGCCATAACCAGTTGCGCATTCATTTGGCTCGAGACAGAAATGCCTGTCTCAGTGAACACATTAGAGAATGCTGCATCCGTAAGAGCAAAGTCGGAATTAATCGATGACAACGTTGAAATGCCATCAGTTCCAAGTACATCTGTCATCGCCTTTGAAGTTACTTCTGACGCGACGCCTGCAATGCCTGAAAGAGTGAAACCTCCATTTGCAGATAGCGAGTGATCCGAGTCACCTGATGTACCGCCTACCTGTTGCATGCTAAAACCTATAACCTGTGCGGCATCAGCTCCAACCTGAAAACTTGCTTTGTACGAGCCATCAAGAAGGTTTGTACCACCAAATGTAGTATCAGACGCAACGCGGTTAACTTCATCCATCAAGGCACGAATCTCTTCTTGCAACGCTAAACGGTCTTCATCTGTATTAGAGCCGTTTGCAGCTTGCTGCGATAAAGTACGAACACGCTGAAACATGTTAGTAACCTCATCCATTGCTCCTTCAGCGGTTTGTGCTAAAGAGATACCATCATTGGCGTTACGGTTACCTTGGTTCAAGCCCATGATTTGTGAACCTAAACGGTTACTAATTTGTAGACCTGCCGCATCGTCAGCTGCGCTATTAATACGAAAACCTGATGATAAACGTTGGAACGAGGTATCTAACTCGTTACCTGAATTCATTAACTGACGCTGGGCGTTCAGTGAACTTACGTTAGTATTTACATAAAGTGCCATGTCATTTCTCCCACAGTAAACTTTGAATTTACTCTCAAACTATCAATTACTAAGCGAAAGCTTGTTTTTTGACGTTTTGCTAAGTTACTTAGGTTATCGGGCGAGCACTTTTTTCCTTTAGTATTTTTTTATACTTTTTTTCAACACTATGAATTTAAATATAAAAATTAATAACTTTACTTATAAGTTGGTAACTTTGAGGTAGGAGAAGAGCGAATAGTTATAGAAACAAAAAATAAAAAAGGGCCTTACGGCCCCAACCACAAATAGCAACCTCAACTAACCGATATAGTCGAATAAGGATAAGTTCGACAAACGGTTAAAAGTGGCCTGCGAAGCCTGCAGTGCAGTCTCATGACGTGTTAACTCGGTCACCGCTTCAGCCATATCCACTTCAACAAGATCAGCTTTTGCTTCTTTGTTATTAATATCAACATCGGCGTTGGAAAACTCAATACGTTCAGCCGTATTCAGGCGTCCGCCTAAACCTGCTTGGGTAAGTGATACTTGGTTTTGTGCACTACTTAACTGCACCAAACCATCGGCCAAAACTTGTTGGTAATCCTCAATACCTAATCCAGGTGTGGTTATCCCATTAATTAAATCCTCAAGGGTATTAAGCACGTTGTCTCGCCCCGGCGGGGCCAAATCGAAGGTCGCCTGTCCAGGAGCTGCGCCTTGAATATCAATTTCCATACCGGCAAACTTAATCGGCTCACCGGGAGTGTAGGTCCCAGTAACCGCAGGCGTTAATGGCGCCCCGTCTTGCAGTATTTGATAGCTATCGGGAGGACCGGCCGTGATATCCACCGTCATCGTGTTGGCGGTTGCGCCAGCGGCTGGGTCTGAGTTGTAATTTTGTTTATGAAATTGGTCAAAAGCGTTTTGTTCGTTCACATACACTGTTGCCGAAGTCACACCGCCGCCGGGCGTTGCTGTATTGCTGTCAACATTTAAGCGCGTGGGTACTTTTTCAAAAACATCGAAACCATTGTCTGATGATTTAATGCTCACCCCTTCGGCAACCGTAACTTTATGTTGGCCTTGGTCGCCACCATACTCGTAACGCCCACTTGCACTATTAAACTGGTAACTCTGGTTGTTATCTTGATAACCAGAAAAGATAAACTTACCGTCTTCAGACTTGGCATTCATCAAATCAAGCAAGTTAGCCTGGATCGCTTTTAACTCTTCCGCTAAACCTTTACGGTCTTGCTCTGTTAATGCACCATTACCAGCCTGTACGGTAAGCGTATTAGCACGTTGAATAGAGTCTTTAATGTTTTTAAGGACACTGTCTTCTGTCTCTAAACGACTGTTGAGCAAATTAAGGTTCTTGGTGTATTGCTCGTTACTAGCAATAGCATCACCATATAGCATGGCTCGCGTTGTTGCAGATGGATCATCAGATGCAGTTAACACGCGCTTTTGCGTATTGATCTGCTCTTGTGCTTTGGCAACCTTAACCTGGTTTTCTAAAATACTGGTTAAGCCTTTTTGATAAATTTGATTATTGGATAAACGCATATTATTTACCTCGCGGAGCTAAGCAGGCTATCAAACACCGTTTGTGCTGTAGAGAGCACACGCGCTGATGCCGCATAACTTTGTTGAAAGCGCAGTAAATTAGCCGCTTCCTCATCTAAATTGACACCTGACATCGACTCATACCAAGCGTTCGATTGCTCCTCCAACGCAGAGAAAGCCGCATGACTGGTTTGTGCTTGGCTAGTTACAATCCCTATATCAGTCACTATACCTGCGAATGCCTGGTTGAATGTTTTGAGATTATCGGCGCTGCCGCTGCTCAGCACATTTTCTCGCACTAACTCTTCGCTTTGTAGCCCAGCGAGTGCCAGGCCATTACGGTTATCGTCAAAACCCCCGGTATTAAACTCGAGGCTAAACGTATCGCCTGCAGCCGGGTTGCCTTCAATATTAAAGTCAAAGCCATAGTTAGCGTACGGTGCTCCTGCTTGAGCGAGCATATTTTCAGCAGGCGGTGTAATGGTAAAAGTCGTTGTACCGTTGCCATCGGTAATCGTGTACTCGTTAGGATTACCTGTTTTTTGCAAGCTGATTGGCCCGTTCGTCAAGCTTGGCGGCGGGCCCACAGTGATGCCCGTTGAGTTGGCAATATCAGTCACCGAACCGGGAGAAATTGCCGCTTCACTGACGTTATTTAACGCTGTTTCGGTGCGAATTGGCGACGCTAATGCCAGCTTTTCTGGCCGCGTGGTCGCCAACCCAACATTACTGGCTGCAAAGGCATTTAACTTGATATCAAAGCTATCTCCCGCTACTGGCGCACCTGTCACATCAATATCTAAGCCATAAGACTCGCCACTTGTTACTGTGGTTGAGTCTATCACTCCCGCCGTTACGTTGGCCGTCGACGGCGTACCGATAGGCTCACCTTTATTATTAAGGGGCACTATCTCTACGGTTGTTGGCGAGGTAAAGGTAACACGGAAATCCGTTGCCGGAATCTCTTTGCCCATCCCCTGCTCTAAACCAGCCTGCAAATTGCCCGATCCCGCATTAGCGGCGAATGGTAAGCCGTTGACGGTGGGCAAAGTGAACAGATCACCTCCTATTTCACCGTTGGCGTCCATCCCCAAGCGGTTTTGCTGGTTGAAGGCGTCGGCCAATGATAAGCCCATTTGCCCCAGCTGATTTTGCGCCGGTATGAGTACCTCGTCTCGATAAGCCAGCAGGCCACCAATCTCGCCTTTTAAGCTGTTGGTATCAACCTCTAAGCTATTGGCTTGTCCGGAGGTCACATCAAGGCGAAGTTCCTTAAGGTTCGGATCTGGATCGCCATTTAACGAGAACAAGTTAAAGCTACCATTTTCCATAACCAAAGCTTCACCTGTAGACATGAACACCAATTTTTCACCATGAGGTCCATCGAGTGTTTCTAGGTTCATTAGCTCTGAAAGATCTTTAATCGCTTTGTCGCGCTCGTTATAGACCGAGCTGGCATCAGCTTGATCTTTCTTGCCATGAACAGCTGTAATTTGGTTGTTCAGCTCACTAATTTTCTCAATTAAGCCATTAGCTTCATCAGCAAGGATCCCAAGCTGATCATTCACCACACTCTTTTGTTGCGATACAATTCCTGACAACCTATCCATCTGATTAACAAAGTTTTCCGCGTTGGTGAAGAACAACGAGCGGGTAACATTGTTAGAGGGCTGATTCAGCGCCTCTTGCAGATTATTAAACATGCCATTGATTTGCGTAGACAGGCTATTGGACTCCTCGGAAAACTGGCTATCAATACGCTGTGCTTCCTCCATAAAGCGCTCAAAGAACGAGCGATTAGAGGTGTCTCTATTGAGTTGCTGTTGTGCAAACTCATTGAGCAGACGATAGGTTTGCCCACGGCCAACCTGATTGTCGAAGGTGGTGCCATGCTCTGTACGCTCGCGCACGTAGCCTTCGGTATTAATGTTGGCAATATTTTTACTGGTAGTATTAAGCAGCTCGGTATTGGCACGAATGCCTGAACTGGCAATGTTTAGTAGGTTAAATGACATGATCTACTCTCCTTGCCTTAGCAGATCACCGGCTAGGGCGCGTAATTCGCTTTGCCCTAACACACGTTTAATTTTCTCTGCATACTGTGGATCGGTGGCGTAGCCAGCTTGGTGTATAGCGTCGATAAACTGATGAGGCTTATCGGCCACATCTAAAGCCTGCTGGTAACGGGGATTAGTTTTCAAAAATGAGACAAAATCATCGAAACTTTGCTCAATAGAGTCATACACTCGGAACGGTTCTTTGCGCTGAACCGCAACTCCTCCTTCATACTCTAATGTTGGTTTTACAGTCGCTTCCCCCTGCCAGTCACGGTGCGCTTTGATATTAAATAAATTGTTTGAACTTTCACCGCTCGCAGTTTTAATAATGTGCTTGCCCCAACCAGTTTCCAATGCAGCTTGAGCAACCATAACACCGGGGTGCACACCGATTTTACCGGCCGCTTCACGGGCAACGTCCCACACCCCTTCGACAAACTCTTTGGCATTGGCGAAATCGGCTTTGTGAGCGATAGGAGATGCCTCAGAGTGTTGTTCTTGGGTTTTCACTTGCGCGTTGTTTAACCGCGCATCACGCAAAGCTGACGCAGGCATATAGCTGTCTTTTTGTGGCGATAACTGTTGCACAATCAAATCGGCCAAGCCCAATGAGCCATTCGCCGATAACTCACTGGAGAGCTGCTGATCATGCATGTCTTGGAAGTATTTAACGCTGCTGGCATTAAAAGGACTGTCTTCATCTTCGAAGGCTTCATTGGCTTTGCGCATGCTTTTGAGCAGCATTTGCGTAAAGATAGACTCAAACTGCTGCGCTGCTTGCTTTAAGGCCGCGCGCTCGCCGTCGCTGCCGGCAGGCTGTTTTAACGCATCTTGACGAAGCTTATCTAAGCTATTGAGATCGAAGACGCTTTGCGTTTGCAGTTGGTTAGCATCCATAAGACTGACAAAGTAATGACTAGATGCAAAAACTAAAGCAAAAAACGTACCACTGACTTTATAGTTCTGATTAACAAGAACTTAGGTGGCTATAAAAACAGCAAACCCCAAGGCTTTGGGCACTTGGGGTTTGCTGTTGCAGTATCAGATTTAAATGACCACCAACTGACCATTAATAGCACCAGCCTCTTTCAACGCCTCAAGAATGGCCATTAAATCTCCCGGTGCGGCGCCCACTTCATTAATCGCGCGCACAAGATCATCTAAACTCACCCCGGGGTCAAAAACAAAGGCACGCGAGTCGTCTTCACGCACATCGATAATACTTTGATTGGTCACCACCGTCTCGCCCTCGGCCAATGCATTGGGCTGCGACACTTCTGCATTTTCGGCGATGGTCACCGTGAGCCCGCCATGAGTAATAGCCGCTGGCTGCAACTTGACATTTTTGCCAATCACTATGGTACCAGTACGGGAGTTGACAATGATTTTCGCAGCATTATCGGCGGGAGTGAATTCAAGGTTTTCCAGCGTCGATAAATAAGCGACTCGTTGCGAAACATCACGTGGGGCAGTTACGCGCACTGACGCCGCGTCCATTGCCATTGCGGTATTCGGCCCGACGAGATTATTAATGGTATCGGACAGGCGCTTCGCGGTAGTAAAGTCAGGGCGATTAAGATTAAAGGTAATGTAATCCCCTTGGGTAAAAGGACTTGGGATCGCGCGCTCGACAATGCCGCCATTAGGAATTCGCCCCACAGTTGGCGTATTGACCACCACACGTGAGCCATCAAGCCCTTGCGCGCCTAATCCACTAACCACTAAGCTACCTTGAGCAATAGCATAAATATTACCATCGACACCTTTTAGGAAGGTTTGCAATAAGGTACCACCGCGTAGGCTCTCGGCACTACCTACTGAAGATACAGTGACATCCATACTCTGGCCGGGTTTGATAAACGCCGGCATATCCGCATGAACGGCAACCGCTGCAACATTATTAATCTTTGGCTTAAGGTTGGCCGGCAAAGTAATGCCAAAGTTATTCAACATCGCTTTAAAGCTTTGTTCGGTAAAGCGGCTCTTCTCTCCCGTGCCAGGCAGACCCACAACCAGACCATAACCCACTAATTGGTTACTACGTACGCCCTCAACCATGGCCACATCTTTGACACGCTCGGCAAAACTTTGCCAGCTAGTCAACGCCATGCAGAACACGATAAGGTTTAACCATTTCATGACTGGACTCCTTAGAATGGGAACAAAGTGCTCATAAAGAACCGTGATAGCCAACCGGCACTTTGCGTTTCTTGCAGCTCGCCTTTGCCAGAATATTGAATACGCGCATTAGCGATACGGCTACTTTCTACGGTGTTTTCGGAGCTCACGTCAGCTGGGCGAACAATGCCTTCTAAGCGAATAAACTCCTGCCCAGTATTAAGCGTTAACCACTTTTCGCCACGAATCACCAAATTACCATTGGGCAGCACGCGCATCACGTTCACGGAAATATTGCCTGACAAACTGTTGGATTGATTAGATTTAGCGTCGCCGGTGAACGAAGCATCTGAGTTCACACCCATTTGAATGCTATCTCCACCGATATTGACCGGATTGCCGCCTAAACCAATAACCGGCTCTAACCCCAGCTCGGTTTCCCTGTCAGTTTCCGTTTTTGCCGTTTTTGATGCTTGCGTTGACTCACGCAGTACCACAGTAATGATATCTCCAGTACGCAACGCTTTCTTATCGGCATACAAATCGTTCGCCAATACGGGATTGAAAAGGCCGCCACTTTGGGTCATGTTTTGTGTTGCTTCCTGCGGATACATCGGCGCATAGTAAGGGTCGTTTTCGACAACATGGGAGTTTTGTGTAGAAACACACCCTGTAGCAAGTACAAAAGTAATTGATAGTGCAATTGGCCTAATCATAATGCCCCCACTTATAGCTGCTGATTAATATAGCTGAGCATCTGGTCTACAGATGAAATCACTTTAGAGTTCATCTCATAAACACGCTGTGTCTCAATTAAGTTGACCAGCTCTTCGGTCACATTGACGTTCGAGGTTTCCAATGCTCCTTGAACAATAATACCCAAGCCGTCTACTCCCGGGTTACCTTGCACCGGAGCGCCACTGACAGCGGTTTCGGTGTAAAGGTTTTGGCCCATAGGTTCAAGCCCTGATGGATTAATAAAGTCACTGATCACCAACTGACCAATCACTACATTGTCCGCCTGCCCGGCTACGCGCACCGAAACCTCTCCGTCTTGCGACACAGTAATAGACTGCGCGTCATCGGGCACGTTCATTTCTGGTTGCACCGGAAAACCAGCACCACTGGTGACGATACGACCGTCTTCGTCGGTCGTGAATTGACCATTACGGCTGTAAGCAATATTGCCATCAGGGAGCAACACCTCAAAAAAGCCTTGTCCTTGAACCATCCAGTCGAGGGAGTTCTCCGTGCTTAGCATATTGCCCTGGGAGAAATTCTTCTGGTTAGCAACCACCTTGGCACCGGCGCCAAGCATCAACCCCGAAGGCATCTCTGTATCTTGTGAAGAGCGCCCGCCAGGTTGATTGATATTTTGATACAACAAATCTTCAAACACGGCGCGGCTTTTCTTGTAACCGACCGTGCTGGCATTAGCCAAGTTATTGGAAATAACCGAAATATCGGTCTGTTGGGCGTCAAGCCCGGTTTTACTGATCCACAATGCTGGGTTCATAGTAGTGACTCCTCGCTAATGTTACATAATCCGTAGCAATGACTCAGCACGCTGGTCATTCTCTTCGGCGGTTTTCATTAGCTTGACTTGTAATTCAAACTGACGTTGATGGCTGATCATATCGACCATTTCATGCACAGGATTGACATTCGACATCTCGAGAGCCCCTGACATGATTGAGACATTTTCAGAAACATCAAGTTGTTGGCCATTTACGGGCCGAAACAGACCGTCGTTGCCCTTTTCCACCTGATGCCCTGTGGCCTCAACGATTTGCAATCTGTCCACTTCTTCAAGAAAGTTGGCCGGGGCGCCTTGAGGGCGAACTTGAATGGTGCCGTCTTTGCTGAAACTTATTTTCTCAATCGGAACAGGCAGGATTACTGGCCCCCCTTCGCCAACAACTTGACGGCCATCTCTATCGAGTAGCATCCCCTCTTGGGTCATTTTCAATGAACCGGCTTTGGTATAGGCCTCGTTGCCGGCATCATCTAATACCGTCAGCCAACCGTGCTCACTCATAGCAATGTCCAAGTCGCGACCGGTTTCAGAAATACCGCCAGCTGTGGTGTTGGTCCCTGCGCGTTCTTGCAGAGCAAAAACGCGTGTCGGCAACCCTTCACCAAAGGCCTGCATCGAGCGTGCCTGAGCGATATCGGCTTTAAAGCCTGTGGTGTTAGCGTTGGCAAGGTTGTTACTTTTAACCCCCATCCCCAGTAGGCTTTGCTTAGCTCCTGAGGTGGCAATGTACAGCATCTTGTCCATTGGCTTGCTCCTTAAAATCGTCGTTATATTGACTAAAGCAAGATTGATACCAAGAAAAAGGAGTTATTTAAAAGGAGAGACTAGAGGGATGAAAAAAGGCCACCAAAAGGTGGCCTAGTAGGATTTTTCTTATCGGATCTGCAGGATATTCTGTTGCAGCGTTGAGTTCACCTCTAACGCCCGAGAGTTAGCCTGGAAGTTTCGTTGTGCACTGATTAAATCAACTAGTTCATTAGTAAGGTTAGTATTCGATTGCTCCAACGCTTCAGAATTAATCGTGCCCAAGGTCCCGGTCCCTGGCTCACCTGCGATGGGTTCACCAGAGTCTAAGCTTTCTTTCCAGCTGGTATTACCTACCTGCTGCAAGCCCTGAGAGTTAGGGAAACGGACCATCGCTACCTGGCCTAAGAAGGTAGAGTCGCCATTACTATACGAAGCAACTAACTTACCATCACTACCGATTTCAATATTAGATAAGCGGCCCACGGTCGAACCATCTTGTTCCAACGCCTTCACCTCGAAGCGGCTAGAGAATTGGGTTGGGAGCTTGTTACCCGTCGCAGCTTCATCACGCCAGTTTAAGTTAATATCATTAAACTGGGCACCGTTGGTCAAAATACCGCTGGCGCTCAGGTTAGCGCCCGATAACGTCATTGGGTTAAACGTCGCGCCGGTATTGGGCGCACCATCTGTTTGCAATGGTAAACCCGCTGCATCAAAAGTAAACTGGGTGATAGGGCCTGCACCTGCGTTACCCGCGTTATCAACTTCAGTGCCATCGACGGTGGCGCGCACATCCCATTCGTTAGAGGCTGTTTTTACAAAGAAAAACTGCAGTACGTGGGGCTCACCCAGAGAGTCATAGACCGTTGTTGATGTTGACGAATTATAGGTAGCTGAGTCATTTGGGTTAAATGGCGTTACCGTTGGAACGGTGGCACCTGCATCCAAGTTAAATGAGCTGTAGACATTATCTGTCGCATTTGGAGAGCCTGATGAATCAGGTATTTGAATCGGATTGGCCGTACTCAAGCTCACCGAAGTGGTATCACCGGTTACCGGATCCGTTGGGAAACCTTGCAGTAAGTTACCTTTAGCATCGACCACGAAGTTATCATCATTAAGCTTGAACGCCCCAGCACGCGTATAGGTAAAATCTTGCGAAGCTAAATCATCGGCCATGGCAAAATAACCTTCACCGGTAATCGCTAAATCCAGTGCATTTGACGTGAACTTTAAAGAACCTTGGTGAAACTGCTGCGCGACCATGGTGGTTTGCACACCATCACCGTTCTTCGTTTTACCGCCACTGAATACTGATGCCGCATACACATCAGCAAACTCTGCGCGGGATTCTTTAAAACCTGTGGTATTGACGTTCGCAATGTTGTTTGCGGTCACATCTAAGTCTTTTTGGGCTGCCGCCAACCCTGTTAAAGCGATATTGAAACTCATGTTTCACCTCTTCGTAATAACTGCCCGCAGGCAAATGCTTTACACTGAAATCTCAGCCACCTCAGCGAGCTTCACTGCGCCCTCTTTGGTATTCACGATGATCCCATTCGCGCCGTTGATATTAACGCTTTCAATATTTTTGAATGTCGCCATAGGTAAAGAGCTGTATTCACCATTGATGCTGCCCTCTGCCACAATGTCGTACTCACCAGGAGGAAACGGATTGCCGTCTTTGTCGAGACCGTCCCATTCAAAGCGAATTGCACCAGCAGGTTGCGAGCCTAAATCAACCACCTCAACCACCTGACCTTTATCGTCTTTGATAGTGAGGCTTAAATTATCAACAGGCTCTTTAGCAAGAACAGTCCCTTTACTCACTTCACCGCTATACAACTCGATAGTTTCAGACTCCAACAACGCCTTTTTCCCGACTAGTGTTGACGCCTGCAGCGCCGAGTTAGATGTCATTGACGCAGCCAAAGAGTTAAAATTCTCATTGAGCTTTGAGATCCCCTCGGCCATGGTGAAATTAGTCATCTGCGCAATCATCTGGTCATTATCCGCAGGTTTGCTCGGATCCTGATAGGACAACTGCTGAGTCAGCAGGCTGAAAAAATCTTCCTGGGTGAGCTCATCGCTCTTTTCTTCCGGCGCCTTATTTTGGTTATCCCAATACAGGGAGCCTAGACCCGTTGCTGATTGCACATTATTGTTCATGCTCTATCCTCGCTTTAACCCTTACCAAGCTGCAACGTTCTCGTTAGCATTTGCTTAGCAGAGTCGGCTATTTGCACATTCGTTTGATAGGAGCGTGACGCCGAAATCATATTGGCCATTTCCTCAACCACATTAACATTGGGTTTATAGATATAACCGTTCTCATCCGCCATCGGGTGACCTGGGTTGTATTCAATTTGCAACGGTTTGTCACTCTCGACTACACCCAGCACTTTCACTCCCACAGACTCACCTTGCTGTTTGCCTACTGCTTGCTGCAACTGAGCAGCGAAAACAGGTTGGCGAGCGCGATATGTCTGCTCCACTGAGGAGCTAACCGAGTTTGCGTTTGCTAAGTTGCTGGCCGTGGTATTTAAGCGCACGTTTTGCGCACTCATGGCCGAACCAGAAACATCAAAAACATTAAATAAACTCATGATTATGCTCCTTGACCACCTAGGGCTTTCTTAAGACCGGAAATCTTGCCGTTCATAAAGCGTAAGCTGGCCTGATACTCTATAGCGTTCTGTGTATACAAGTTCCGTTCCACCTGTACATCAACAGAGTTGCCATCGCCTGTATCTGGTTGATTTGGAACACGAAATTTTGCTTCACCCATACTCATTTGGGTACTTGCTTGGAGGTGTTCCGGATGGGTGCGAGCTAAGCTATTGCCGCTTAATTGCCGATTATTTGCCGCTTTTAACGCGCTGGCAAAATCAATGTCTTTCGCTTTATAGCCAGGGGTGTCTGCATTGGCAATATTCGACGCCAATAGCTCAGCCCTTTGCGAGCGAACGAGCATTGCTTGGGGATGAATACCAAATGCTTTATCAAAACTGATAGCCATAGCCTCTCCAAATTTTTGACTCTCTTAGAGGGGCTACAGCAATTTTTAGACCATAGATTGTAAGGCTATGTATTTACGACTTTTTTTGGTAGATGATACCGGGATTACAACGGATCATATCGAACTCGGTACTCAAGCCTGTCATTGATTCACTCGCTCCTAAAAACAAATATCCCTTAGGGTTGAGCGCTTGCGCGAATTGACCAATGATCTTGGCTTTTACTTCCGGAGAAAAATAAATAAGGACGTTGCGACAAAAGATAATGTCAAACTTACCCAGCAACGCATATGAATCCAATAAATTCAAATGGCGAAAGCTCACCATACGTTTTACATTGTCGTTAACTTTAGCCATACCGTTGCCGCTATCGCTAAAAAACTTTTTGCGTCTTTCAGCACTGAGTCCTCGAGCCAATGCCAATGAGTCATACTCAGCATTTTTACAAATATCGAGCATAGTATTAGAGATATCCGTACCGATTATTTGCGCTCCCGAGGACAGTTGACCTGGGCGAGACTGTTGATATTCGGCCACTGACATCGCTATTGAGTAGGGCTCTTGCCCTGAAGAACTGGCCGCCGACCAAATTTTTACCGGCCGACGTAAATCTTTGCACTCAGGTAAGAGCTTTGTCTTCAATAATTCAAATGGATAAGAGTCGCGAAACCACAATGTTTCATTGGTGGTCATGGCATCAACAACAGCGGCACGAAGTTGCCGCTCATGCGGACTCAACGTTTTGCTAACCAGCTGCGACAAAGATTCAACGCTAAAGCGAGCCATCAGCGGAGCCAAGCGACTTTTAACTAAGTAAAGTTTGTTATCACCCAGCACGATGCCACACTGCTGTTCTAAAAATGCACGAAACTGGTTGTATTCACCGAGCTCTAAATGCTTATTTTCCAAATTACTCTCACCTAACTCACTTGAAGCGGTTACAAGACAAGGCGGCATTAATCACAATGCACCCACTTTTTAACTGCTGTAGCCAGTTCGTCGGGGTTAAATTTGGCAATAAAATCATCCGCCCCAACTTTTTCTATCATCGCATGGTTAAATACGCCACTTAAAGAGGTGTGCAGTATCACATGCAATGGTGCCAGCTTCGGATCCGCTTTGACCTCTGCTGTTAAGGTATAGCCGTCCATCTCTGGCATTTCCACATCCGATATCAGTAACGCCACTCGCTCAGTGATATCATCTTTGCAGTCGAGCTTCGCTATTTCTTTTAATCGCAACAGGGCCTCTTTACCGTTTTTCGCCAGCTCAGTTTGCACCCCGAGAGGCTCCAGCGCCCGTTTTACTTGATTACGCGCCACGGCAGAGTCATCGGCAATAAACACAATACGCTCACCGAGATCTTTCTGCATCTCGCCATCTGAGGCAATGCCCTCACTGACCTCGGTATTAACAGGGCTGATCTCTGCAAGAATTTTTTCGACATCCAAGATTTCTACGAGCTCGTCATCAATCTCAGTCACTGCGGTAAGGTAAGAATAACGCCCCGCACCTGACGGCGGTGGCATAATCTTTTCCCAGTTCATATTGACGATACGCTCAACGCCCCCCACCAAAAACCCCTGCACAGAGCGGTTATATTCGGCGATAATAATAAAGCAATTTTCAATATCAGTGATGGCCGGACCGCCTACGGCCATAGACAAATCGATGATAGAAATAGTTTGTCCACGAATATGCGCTACCCCACGAATATAAGAATTCGTTTTCGGCATATTTGTTAGTGGTGGACACTGAAGGACTTCTCTAACTTTAAAAACGTTGATCCCGAACCGCTGGCGTCCTTTTAGTTTAAACAGCAATAATTCAAGGCGGTTTTGACCCACAAGTTGGGTTCGTTGATTGACAGAATCTAAAATGCCAGCCATCGGATTCTCCTAGCATTAATTTACAACTTCGCACACTCGCGCCAAATAGGAACGCATTTTGCTTCTTAGCTTCATACGTTAGTATAACTACGCTAGAACGCCCAGTTTTTGACGCTTCGTAGTTATACCCTGTTTTACCCAATAAGCATAGTCGAAACATGGTGAGTATGTTCAAAAAAATTCAACTTTTCCAAAGCTTATGGTTAATAGCCTTTGTATTAATAAGCTCAACGGCTGAGGCAAACAACGGCCAACAACAGCGCTATGATCGCCACACTTTGCAAACGCTTGCTGAGCAATACATCACAGAGCAAGCGCAGATCCAGCCCGATCAAGAGCTGCAAGTGCAAGCGATGGACTTAGATGCGCGCATAGGTCCCAGAGAGTGTGCAGTAACACCGCAAGCCTCTACGGCTAGCGCTCCGCCATTTAATCGGCAGGTAACAGTAAAACTTAAGTGTTCAAGTCCTGCTCTTTGGAGTCAGTATGTCCATGTACGCATCAGTAAGCTCTCTACTATCGTGGTCGCCAATGATCACATTGCCCGTGGGCAAATTATTAGTGCTGATGATTTAACTACGGAGCAGCGTCCGCAACATTTTGTTCGCGCTCGCTACATAGAGCAGCCAGAAGTTATTGTCGGCAGCCGCAGTAAACGCAGTATTCGCAGAGGGTTGCCAATTAGTATGAATCAGTTGTGTATGGTGTGTAAGGGCGATAATGTGAGCATAATTGCCCGCTTTAACGGACTCACTATAAAAACATCTGGAGAAGCGCTAGAAGATGGCGGTGTCGGTGATAATATTCGCGTGCGTAATGTAAAGTCTGGCCGGCTGATCAATGCCAAAGTAACAGCAGTGGAAACCGTGGCGGTTAATATTTAAATTTTATGCTAAAGTATTGGCTAGAATGGCCGATAAACAGTGCAAAGGTCAATATAGCTTAGGTAATTAGTGATGGTGAATCAAGTCAACAAAGGCCAGCAAGGCTCGGTGTACAACACACCACAAAATAAAGTGGAGCAACAAAAGCTCAACCAAACGCAAACACAAGGTAATGAGGCAAATGCAAAAGCCAGTACGAAGGCTGCAGCAGACTCAGTAAGCCTTACGCCACAAGCAAAGCAAATGAAGTCTTTGCAAGAAAAGGCTGAGCGCTCATCAGGGTTCGATCAACAAAAGGTTGACGAATTAAAGCAAGCTATCAGTGAAGGCAAATACCAAGTAGATAGCGAAAAGCTTGCTAAAAACATCGCTGCGTTTGAGTTCGATTTGTATGGCTGATTCGGCACTTAGTGTAGCTCTCGGCCAACAGCTCTCAAGTTTACAAGACTTGCTACAACTACTTGAAGATGAGCTGAGCGCTATTGCCGGGCGCAGTGGTGGTGAGCTGAAGGAATTAACGCCAAAAAAAGAACAGGCGCTTGTTCAAATTCAGCAACAAGACCAACATATTGCTCAGCTATTAAAAGCGCAAGAGCAAGAGATTTTAGCGCCGCACCAAGAGATGATAGAGCATGCACAGACTTTATTGCTAAAGTGCAAACAGCAAAATCAAGTGAATGCTCAGGCTGCTCACAATGCCCAGCTCACCGTCAAACAACTCAAAGATATTCTTATCGGCGCACCAAGTTCATTAACCTATGCTGCCGACGGCGGGATTGACCGCAGCGAAAATAAAATCGTAAAGAATTTAAAAGCCTGAACCTACTAAGCTAAATATTGATTCGAAAAAGGGAGCCTTAAGCTCCCTTTTTTACCTCTTACAGTTCGCCTTTGCCAGAGCTATCCAGCATTGCTTTGATCACTTCATCATCGCCAACAGTGGCGTAATGTGAGGCTCCTCCAAAGCCATGCTCCTCGCTCGTTATTGTTTGCTCTGAGGCTAAATCATCAAATTGAGCTAATACCTCTTCTGCCTCATCGGGATTATCCAAAATAGACTCAGCGCCTAACAAGCCCGATTCACTGATAGCTTGATCGGCATTGACTGTGATTTCTTTTACTTGGTTAAACTCGGTAAACTGCTCACCATTTAAGCTCAAGCTTACAGCCTCATAATCCAGAGTCTCAACACTGGCATAATGGCTTTGACTATCAGTTTCTTCAACCACCACCTCTTGAGCGGAAGCGCTGACCTCTAAAGGTTGCTCTGCTGAGGAGTTTTCATAAATAGAGCCACTATCAAATACCTGATTATTGGTATCTTTTACTAAATAGTTGCCCGCATCATCAATGGTCACGAAATAATAATCCTCACCACTGAGTAAATCTAAATCAAGTAATGAGAGAGTATATCCCCAGTCCCCACTAGCGTCAGTGGTTGTACTCGGGTAAGTATTTAGAACATCCAAGTCAATACCCAATAGGCCAACACCAATTAAGCTAGAGCCAACAATGTAGATCTCTGTACCTGCAGGTGCTGTGCCTTCCGCTGACGGTAGCACTAAACCCAAAATGCCGGGGTCAAAATCAGTGACTTCAAAGCTAATGGGAGTTGTATCTATGATACCGTTATCCACAGCACTACCGGTATTTCCCGCTTGGTCGGTAACACTTGCGGTCACCGTATATTGACCATCGACCAGTACTGCGCTGGCGCTAATAGACCAATCACCGTTGTTATCTGTGTTAGTGGTCACCGTGTGGATAGTGCCCGCATCATCCACAAATTGCACACTCACCTGAGCATTCGCTTCATTTGTGGAGCCACTGACTTGCGGGGTGTTGTCATTAGTTAGTGCCACGCTGCTTGGATCAATGCTTACTGTCGGTGCAATGGTATCTATGGTGCCAGTGTCGCTTGCACTGCTGCTATTGCCAGCAGCATCAGAAACACTGACGGTTACGGTATAATCTCCTTCAGCCAGGCTGGGGGCAGGCACCGACCAATTACCACTGCCGTCTACCGTCGCACTGAGTGTGTAAGTATCACCGTTGTTATCCAGCACACTAATACTCACTTCCCTGCCTATCTCACTCGATGTCCCGCTCAGCAGCGGTGTGGCATCGTTCCCTAACCCTAATGGATCAAGGGTGACACTCACTCCTTGAGTATCAATACTTCCGGTGTTAGACACTGTGGTGGTATTGCCCGCATCATCCATTATCGTTGCACTCACGGAGAAGGTGCCGTCAGATAACGCTGAAGGCGTCACAGCCCAGGTGCCATCGGCTGCTACAACGGTAGAAATATTCTGGCTATCACCATTGCCGTCAGTGACTGTGACAGAGACAGTGGCACCAATTTCATCACTGGTCCCTGAGATAAGCGGGGTATTGTCATTGCCATTTGCTGGCACGTTCACGCTTAGGCTAGGGGCGGTGGTATCCACCTCACCGGTTGCGCTCACTTCGGTTAGATTGCCAACGTCATCACGTACTGCCGCTGCTACAGTAAAACCACCTTCAGCCAGCGCCGTAGGCACAGCCACAGACCAGTTGCCATTTGAGGTAGACGCTTGCAGGGTTTGCTGGTCACCGAACGCATCGGTCACTATCACCTCTACCACGGTGCCATCAGCCACATCCGTTGTGCCACTGATAACTGGCGTGCTGTCATTAGTTAAGCCAAGGGTATCAATGCTAAGGACAGGCGGTTCATTATCAAAATCGAGTGTACTGATGGTGGTCGAATTACCAGCGGCATCAGAGGCTGACGCAGTCACATAGGCTAATGTCAGAAGCGGCACCGTCAAATTAACTAAAGTCCAATTGCCATCCGCATCGGTGATCGCTGTGTACGTTGCACCAATCCCTCCTCCGACGAGGTGCTCTGTGATGGTGACCTCACTGCCTGCGGGCAAATCCGAAGTACCAGACAAGGAAACGAGATTACCTAACAGAAACGATGGCACTATGGTCAACTCAGGGCCAATGGTATCAATTACAGCACTCTGAGAATCAGTACCCGTATTGCCGGCATCATCAACAATGGTCGCGGCCACGGTATAAGTACCATCGGCTAACGCTGAAGGAGCGGATACCTGCCAATCGCCATTGTCATCAGTGGTAATGATTACGCTTTGACTGTTCCCCTGAGAGTCAGTAAAGATAAGTGTTAATTGGCTGTTCGCCTCGCTTGAGCCCCCAGAAATAAGGGGCGTGTTGTCGTTAGTGAGCTCGAGTGGGTCAATCTCAACACTTGGAGCAAGAGTATCGATAACCCCTGTCTCAGAATCCGTTGAGGTGTTGCCAGCTCCATCGTCAACGCTGGCTGTGATAGTAAACTCTCCTTCTGCCAGCGCTGCACCAACGTTTGCGCTCCATGTACCGTCTGCGCCGACTGCGGCGCTCAAGTTCTGAACATTGCCAAGGGCATCAACCACGACTATTGACACCACAGTTCCAGGCGCAGCGCCCGCTGATATACCAGAAATAACAGGAGTGGCATCGCTTATCACTCCTACGGGATCAATCGTGATCCCTGGACCGGCAGTATCAACAGTACCAGATTCATTGTCGGTGCCCTCGTTTCCTGCGGCATCAGTAATGCTGGCGGTAATATCAAAATCCCCCTCAGCAAGTGCAGTGGGCACCTCAGCTGTCCAACTGCCATCACCGGCTAACAGTGCCGTAAAACTCTGACTATCTCCGCTGGCATCAACTACGGTAATTGATACAACATCTCCCTCGTTGCCTTCAGCACTGCCACTAATTACAGGGGTTTCATCATTCACACTGCCAACGGGCGAAATTGTCACAGAGGGTGCTGTAATATCCACTTCGCCTTGGACTTGATCATTCGCTTGGTTACCGGCATTGTCACTGACTTCGGCGGTGATAGTGTATTGCCCTTCAGCTAATGGCGTGGCGAGCGATGCACTCCAAGTGCCGTCACCTTGCACCGTCGCCTGAACCGTCTGGGTATTACCGCTGGCATCGACCACGGTAATAGCCACCGTTGCTCCAACCTCAGAACTACTGCCAGTAATGATTGGAGTCGTGTCATTGCCTATACCCGGGTTGTCGATGGTCAAATCCGGTGCACTGGCATCAATACTGCCCTGCGCTGACGCTTGGGTGTTATTCCCTGCTTCATCAGTCACTGATGCAAGTACAGTATAATCCCCTTCGGCTAACGGCTGGGAGGCTTCTACCTGCCAGCGACCATCGCTTTGCACCACTGCTGTTAACGTTTGCGTCGTACCATCGCTATCGGTGACCTCGATAACCACGCTTGCGCCCACTTGCGAACTAACACCGGAAATAATAGGCGTGGTATCACTTTGCGCTCCAAGCGGGTCAATACTGAGCGTCGGAGCCGTAACATCTATTTGCCCTTGGGCATTTGCCTGCGCTTCATTTCCTTGAGCATCAGTAACACTCGCTGAAACGGTAAACACCCCCTCAGCAAGCGCCTGCGGGACAGACACTTGCCAACTACCATCTGCCGCCACCACCGCTGTTACGGTTTGTATCTGCCCATTTGCATCGGTGAGAGTCAAATTTACTGCGGCACCTATTGCACTACTGGAACCTGAAATCGTTGGTGTTACATCATTGGTAGGTGATAGCGAGTCGATGCTCAAATCGGGAGCATTGGTATCAATTTTTCCACTTGCCGTTGCTGATGTGCTGTTTCCGGCTTCATCGCTCACACTGGCCTCAACTTGGTATCCCCCTTCAGCAAGCTCTGCCGGCACCTCTACTTGCCAACTCCCGTCGCTTTGCACCACAGCAGTGAATGACTGAGTTGTGCCATTCGCATCAACCACGTCGACCGCTATCGTTGCTCCTATCTCATCACTTGTTCCGGAAATCACTGGGGTGGGATCGTTGGTGACTCCAAGTGGAGTCAGGGTTAGGCTCGGCGCTGTAGTATCCACTTCGCCTTGAGCAGTATCATTGGCATTATTACCAGATGCATCAACAACACTAGCGTATACTTGGTAAATTCCCTCACCTAGCGCCTGCTGAGTTTGTACTTGCCAGCTACCATCTTGCTGAACTGTCGCTTCTAATGTTTGTCGATTGCCCTCAGCATCAGAGACAATCACAATAACGGTGCCCCCAACTTCACTACTGGTGCCAGTAATAATGGGGGTTGTGTCATTGGTAATCGCAGGAGAATCTATCGTTAACTCCGGCGCACTGACATCTATCACTCCTTGCTCGGTATCGCTGGCGCTATTACCTGCCGCATCAGTAACATTAGCCTGTACCTCAAACTCTCCCTCAGCCAGCGCTTGTGGCACCTCCACCTGCCAGCTACCATCTGCCTGGACGACAGCCGTTAAACTTTGCGCAACTCCCGCCGCATCAGTAACCAATATGTTGACGGTAGCGCCGATTTCATCACTGCTGCCACTGATTATTGGGGTGTTATCACTGATGGTTGCTAAAGAGTCAATGACTATACTGGGCGCTTGGCTGTCCAATAAACCAGACTCTGAGTCACTGGCCTCTAAGCCACCCGCCGCTACAGATGCGGTCACTGAGAACTCGCCTTCGGCTAATGGCTGAGCCACATCAATTTGCCACTGACCGGCAACAGCTGTCGTGGTTATACTCTGCTCATTTCCCAAAGCGTCAACGACAGTGATAGTGATCACACTGCCATCAGGGGCATCCGTGCTGCCCGCTAGGCTCGGTGTACTGTCGTTTGTGGTGCCAATCGCAGCGATATCAATAGTTAAACTCTCTAGGTCAGTGTCACCATTAAAGCTGCCCTGTGCCTGCGCCTGGCCAATATTCCCTGCTTCATCAGTGCTGCTAGCAACAACACTGAATTCCCCTTGCACCAATGGTTGCGTCACTTGCACTTGCCAAGTGCCGTCCTCCCCCACAGTAGCGACCAGTGTTTGGGTAGCGCCTGCTGCATCTGTAATGAGCACATTCACTGCTGCTCCAGCATCTAAATCGCTGCTCCCCGAAATAGCTGGCGTCGGGTCATCTTCATCTATAGGTGTAGCGATAACAATAACGGGGGGTGTGGTGTCAAGCTCCCCTGACGTTGTTCCCACCACAGTGTTTCCCTGAGGATCGATGGCCGTAACAGTCACTTCGAACGCACCGTCTGCTACCTCATCAGAGAACACCACTTGCCACTGACCGCCATCATCAATAACCACTGTCTGCTCAATCGAAACACCATTAGCTGTGATCAATGTCACAGTCGCAGTTTGCCCTGCCATATTTGTACTGGTGCCACTGACTTGAATGTCTGGGTTATTAGTTAAACCTATAGGCGTCACCGTAATAACACCGCTCTCATTGCTCGCTGCTTCACCCTCTGGCAACACCCCATCGCCGGTGTTCTCAACCGTTATCGCACCTTGATTCTGAGCGCTAAAATCGTCATTTAAGGTCAATTGCTGATCTGTTAGCGTTTCGCTGATACGTGTGAGCTGTACAAAAGAGGTCCCTCCTCCACCAGCGGCGCCTCCACCCGCACCAGCTGCGGTTGCTTCTAAGGCATCGAGAATGTCACCGTCACCTTGCAGTGCATCCAAAAAAGAGGAAATACTTGGGTCTTCGTTAGTGGCAGAAGGTGAGGTCGGCTGTGCATCAAGGCCGTTGAGTGCCTCGGCAACACTTTGCTGGGCGACCTGATGCTCATCTAGACTCAAACCAAATTCAGCTAGCGTATCTGCCCCGAGCGATACATGCTGATTGGCAGGAATTTCAAAGTCGCTGTGAGTGCCTGAGAGTGTCACTGAGCTTTGTGCTTGGGTCATTATGCGCGTGCCTTGGACGATACTATCGCCAACGCTAACAAGCTTTACCTCACCATTGGGCAAACGTACAAATACTTCCCCTACTACCTCTTTTACAATTAACTGGTCCATGGCGGTTTCCTCACTGAATTTGGCCGACAAATTAAGTGTAGAAACTGACGAGCAAAGTGTTATTGGACAGCAGTCCAATTTTGTCGCCCAAAAACCATACTTTTATACTAAGTCGAACGAATTTTAGAGGTACAAAAAATGATTTTATTGCGCATCGGTGAATTCTCGACTAAATCATACAATTGACATGGCAGTACTGGGTTTATTTAACAAAACTGGGAGGTTAGCATGGATTGTGAACAGGCTAACAAGGAGTTCATAGGTCTTAGACCGCTTCTACTAACCGCTATTGCACTGACTACGGTGTTCGCAAGCTCGTCATCACAAGCACGCTCCACTGAGCCACTTTCTTACGCTGCCAAACAAGCAATTGACACAAATCCGCAGGTAAAACAGCGTTGGCATGAATTTAAAGCGTCAATGCATGGGGTCGATGCCGCATTCTCTGGCTACCTGCCTAAAGTCGACATCAATGCAAGCACCGGTTACGAGACACGTAATTACGGCGTTGATGATGACTACGCGCGAAATACCGCCGAGTTGAGCGTAACTCAAATGCTCTATGACGGCTTTCGCACTAGCAACGAAGTTGAACGATTTGAGCAAATCCAGCTAACCCGTTACTTTGAGCTGCTAGCCCAAGCACAACAAACCAGCTTAGATGCCGCTACCGCTTATCTTGATGTTATTCGCTACAACAAGCTGGTGGAGTTAGCAGAGCAAAACCTTGAACAACACCAAATGGTGTTTCAACAGATAGAGCAAAGCGTCGGCGCTGGCGTAGCCAGAGCAGCCGACTTAGAGCAAATCACCGGACGCTTATCGCTGGCCGAGTCCAACGTTATGACCGAGCTTGCCAACCTGCACGATGTCAATGCCCGCTATCTACGGATTGTCGGCGAGCTGCCCCCTAGCAACCTCAACGAGGCGGGGATCGATGATGAACAAATTCCGTTTTCTATCAACAAAGCGTTAGCGCTAGCATATGAAAACTCTCCGCGCTTTTATGCCACGCTCTATGGTATCAGCGCCGAGCAAGCCTTTGCACAAAGCCAAAAGTCCGGATTTCACCCCAATGTGAACTTATCCGCTCGCTATGGCATGCAAGACAGAGATGAGCTTGGTTTTAACACTACTCGCTCTGAAGGCCGCATTGGCATCGATGTAAGCTACAACCTGTTTAATGGTGGCCTTGATAGTGCCAATCTCGAGCAAGCATACGAACAAGTTAATGTTGCTAAGCAACAGCGCGATTTAGCCTGTTTAGAGATACGCCAAGGCGTGCAGATTGCCTACAATAATGTACGCATTTTAGAGCGTAAGTTACCGGCCTTAGCGCAGCACCAGGCCGCCTCAGAGAAGGTCAAGCTGGCTTATAAAGATCAGTTCGATATCGGCGAGCGTACTTTGCTGGACGTGCTTGATGCTGAAAATGAGGCGTTTCAATCCAGCCGAGCCTATATAAATGCCGAGTATGAGCGAATGAATAATGTATTGGCGATGCTAGCAGAGATGGGCGGGTTACTCGAAGCTTTAAGTATTACCAACGAGAGCTACCCGACTTTAAGTGAGTTAACTGAATCACCGCTTACAGCAGATAGCAAGCACCTTTGCCCCAAAGTCGACGTTGCTAGCCAAATGTCTCGCAAGTCTTTTCTTGCCGAGAAAAATAAGCGCAACAACGCCTATAAAAGTATAAAAATAGACACCACATTACCGGCTGCTGGTCTAAGCAATAGCGCCGCCGTTATAAATGCTGATGACGACAGTGATGGCATTGCCAATGATAAAGACCAGTGTCCGACCACACCATTTGCAACCGAGGTCGACGCCCAAGGCTGCACTAAATATACAGCGGACACGCGCTCGGTGGAAATAGGTATTCCCTTTGCCTTCGATTCTGACGTGGTAATGCCGCAATACTACGCTGAGATTGAACGCCTCGCGACATTCTTAAAGCAACACCCTGATAAAACCGTTGAAATCCACGGCCACGCGTCACTCGATGGCGAGCCACAGTATAACAAACGGCTGTCAGAGCGCCGCGCTTTTGCTGTTACCGAGATTCTTATCAATAACTTCGGTATTTCTGCGCAGCGGGTCACTGCCATGGGCTTTGGTATTGAACAGCCTATCCAAAAAGAAATTTCAGTGCGCGCCAACGCGCTCAATAGGCGAATTGAGGCCAAAATCAACAGCTAATCACCTACTGGAAATGGCGTTTTATGAATATGGATCATGCTCACGGCGGTGCCTTAGCGGATTGCTTAGCAATAATATGCAATTATCATAATCGCCCCTTCTCTGGCGAGGCGCTTATCGCTGGCCTTCCTCTTGTTGACGATAAGCTCACTCCTTCTGTGTTGTCACGCGCCGCCAAACGGGCAGGCTTTAAGTCGAAGCTCGTACATCGAGACCTTGATGCGGTTAATACCGCTTTACTGCCCGCTATTGTGTTAATGGCAAACAATCAAGCCTGTGTGCTGCTAAGCTTCGATAAGCATAACGAGCAAGTATCTGTGATTTACCCAGAACTTGCAGATACGCCAGTACAACAAAATACTGGGGAGTTTGAAAAAGCCTATAGCGGCGCGGTTATCTACCTTCAGCCTGAATTTGCCTACGATGCCCGCGCACCTCTGACTAATAAAAATAGCCGCGCCGGGTGGTTTTGGCCGATCATCAAAGAATGTCGCTCGCTGTATCGCGATGTGATTATTGCCGCACTATTCATAGGCTTGTTTTCAGTGACCATGCCGCTGTTTGTGATGAACGTATACGACCGCGTTGTCCCAAACCAAGCCGTACATACCTTATGGGTCTTAGGTATTGGCGCTATGTTGGCGCTCAGCGCCGACTTGGTGTTGCGTTTGATGCGCAGTTACTTTCTTGAATTAGCCGCGAGCCGTATCGATGTGAAAGTCTCAGCCACCATTATGGAGCGGGTACTCGGCATGCAACTGAAGAATAAGCCCCAATCTTCAGGTTCATTTGCCGCAAACCTTCACGCTTTTGAGTCTATCCGTGGGTTCTTTAGCTCTATGACTTTAGTGGCGTTAGTCGACTTACCCTTTGTATTAATTTACGTATTAATTATCGCACTGATTGGCTTAGAGTTAATTGTGCCGCTGATCATTGGCGCTATAGTCATTTTGCTGTACGCCCTTGCCAGTCACAATCGGCTTGAGCAGCTAAGTGACAACACCATGAAAGTCAGTGCCATGCGCAATGCTGTGCTGGTTGAAAGCTTAAACAATCTCGATGATATCAAAGCCTTTCATGGAGAATGTAAAGTGCAATCAGCGTGGGAGCGAGCGACACTGTACTTGGCGCGTATAAATGCCCAAAGCCGTTTGCTCAGTGCTTCAATTACTAATCTGTCTACTTGGATGCAACAAGGGGTCGGCATTGGCCTTATCATTGTTGGCGTGTACTTGGTGATTGACGGCGAATTAACGCAAGGCGGATTAATTGCCGCGTATCTGTTGTCTTCTCGCGCCATGGCCCCAATCTCGCAAACAGCCGCTGTGATGGCACAATATCACCACGCGGCTACGGCTATGGATTCACTTAATGAAATAATGGACAAGCCAGTGGAGCGACCAGAGGGCAAACACTGGGTATCTCACCCTGTCCTTAACGGCCACTTTAAGTTAGATCAAGTTAACTTTAGTTATGATGAAAACGCAGTGCCTATTATACGCAACGTGTCACTGCAGATTAAAGTCGGTGAGCATGTGGCCTTGGTCGGTAAAAATGGCTCTGGCAAAAGCACCATTGAGAAGCTTCTTATGGGGTTATATAGCCCTAATGCAGGCCATATATTAGTTGATGACATTGATATCGGCCAACTCGACCCGGCTGAGCTACGCCACAATATAGGATACGTTCCCCAAGACGTGAGCTTAATGTACGGTACGTTGAGAGACAACATAACGCTTGGTGCGTGGCATGCCGAAGATGAACAAATAATAGCAGCTGCAGAGAAAGCTGGTCTGATGGAGCTTATCAACGCCCATCCTGACGGCCTTGACTTGCAAGTTGGCGAACAAGGAAAGTTACTCTCTGGCGGACAACGCCAAGCCGTTGCTCTGGCTCGGGCCCTCATCAATGACCCTCCGGTGTTGCTATTGGACGAGCCCAGTGCAGCCCTAGATCACAGCAGTGAGCAGCGGTTAATTCATACCCTAAAACACTACTGCTCCAGCAAAACGCTAGTGCTTATTACCCATCGTTCAGCCCTGCTGGAACTTGTTGATAGAGTTATAGTCATGGATAAAGGCCAAATCATCGCCGATGGAGATAAAGCGACGATTACCTCTCACTTGACGAAAAAATCGGTGAAACACGCATCATGAAAGAGCAAGAACACCCACCATCCAGTATTGAACAAGCGAGTTTTGAGCGCTTAGGCCGAGGCATTCAACGCAGCGCCAAAAAGGGGGTATTCAATCGTCTGTTTAATGGTTTTTTCGTGCCTCCCAATCAGCAAGACTGGGTGGCTGATGCGCATTGGCAGCAAATGCAGCAGCAACCACTGGCGGCGCGCGGTCTTCTTTATGCTATCGCCGTGGCGATTATACTGCTGCTAGTATGGGCCGCCTATGCACAACTAGATGAAGTGACACGCGGCGAAGGGCGGGTGATCCCCTCACAAAAACTGCAAGTTGTGCAATCTTATGACGGAGGCATGGTCGAGCAAATTCTCGTCAAAGAGGGGCAAATTGTTGAACAGGGGGACCTTCTCGTCAAGGTCGACCCGACTCGGTTTGTCTCCAGCCTGCGTGAAAGCCGCGCCCAATATTTAGGGTTAAGCGCAGAAGTGGCTCGCTTACAAGCGCTCACCGCAGATACTGAGCTGGTATTTAGCGATGAATTAAAGCAACAGGCGCCTAATGCGATTAAGTATGAGCAAGCCCAATATCGCAGTAACAAGCAGGAATTGACCCAGCAAATTCGTATTCACCAACGGCAATTAGAACAGCGACGCCAAGACTATAATGAAACAGCAGCAGCCATTGAGCAGTACCGCGCCAGCTTAGCACTAAGCCAACGAGAACTGAGGGTAACACGACCATTACTGCAATCTGGGGCCGTCTCTGAAGTCGACATAATCCGCTTAGAGCGACAGGCTGTGGACTTACAAGGTGAGATAAAGCGCGCCCAAGCGGCATTAAAGCGAACCCAGGCAGCGATTGAAGAAGCGCAAAGTAAAATTGATGAGGTCGAACTGACCATGGTGAACCGCTGGCGCGACCAACTTTCCGATTCGATGCTGCGCCTCGACGCCTTGCGGGAAACACAAACGGGGCTTGCTGATAAGGTTACACAAACTGATATTCGCTCGCCAGTTCGTGGCACTGTGCAACGCCTATTGGTCAATACCGTGGGCGCGGTGTTACAACCTGGCAGTGACTTGGTGGAGATCATCCCCCTTGATGATCAACTACTTGTGGAGGCCAAAGTTGCGCCACAAGACATTGCCTTTTTACGCCCAGGACAGCCGGCGATGATCAAACTCACAGCCTATGACTTTACTATTTATGGCGGGTTGGAAGCCCAAGTCACTCACATCAGTGCCGATACTGTCACCGATGAGCGCGATAACACTTATTATTTAGTGCAATTAAAAACATCGCGCGGCTCATTGAGCGAGCAACTCACGATTATCCCAGGAATGACAACCCAAGTGGATATTATCACCGGGCAAAAAACGGTATTAGACTATTTGTTAAAACCCATTCTTAAAGCCACTTCTCAGGCGATGACGGAGCGTTAGCCATGGATCTGTTTATAACCGAACAAGGGCTCATATCCAGCCATTGGCAGCGCCTAGGTGAGCCAATAGAAGTGCTTTATACACTGCCCGATCAAATACCCGGTGCGCGTATTGCTTGGGTACTCACTGGCATGCCCGATTGGCAACAGATCATTGGCCAGTTACATGCTCGTCATATCGCAATTATTTTGATGACCCGTAATCCCTGTGTCAGTGAATTACAACAAGGGTTTAGCTTAGGTGCGCGCGGCTATGTTGAACTGTTCGCCACTACGGCTGTACTTAAACAGGCGCGTGACGCGATTGAAAACAATGCTCTGTGGCTTCCTGGCTGCTTGCTAAGCAACCTTATTGGTGCGCTTTCCATCGCCGATAAAGCCTGTTCACCTACTTCTGCGGATTTGAGTAAACTGAGCGAGCGTGAATGTGAGGTCGCCAAGCTCGTGGCTCAAGGACAAACCAACAAGGCTATCGCGGCACGACTCTATATTTCTGAGCGCACCGTTAAACAGCATCTAAGCTCGACATTTGCAAAGCTACAGGTTAAAGACCGACTGCAATTAGCGTTGCATGTCAACGGTGCTGGGGAAGGGCATTAATGCCCCTGCTGAGTTTGAATACGGGCACTGACTCCCAACTCTTTGAGTAATTCAACAGCAATGTCTTGAGCCAATTCCTCCACCACGACCATCATTCCCAAAGGGCGCACCTGCGCACAAATATGCCTCACCAACTGTTGGGTGGCCTCATCATTACTGATGTTGTGCACCAAGGTGTTATCAAGCTTTATAATATCTAACCCCAACTGTTCTAAGCCATCAACTTGGTTCAGTGCTTGACCTGCATCCGTTAAACCTAATTGGCAACCCACTAATTTTGCCTCTCGGCAGAACTCTTTCACTTGTTCAGCCATGTTGATTAAACATGACTCAGAAAACTCCAAGGTTAGGCGCGATGCTAGCAGCCGCTCACTCGATATCAATGCAAGAATACTGGTATAAGCGATTTCATCTTCTAGAGTCGCTTCACTGAGTTTGATAGCAAGAGGCTGAGCGTAATGCAGCCATAACTTCTCATTGAAAAATGTTTTCACCGTTTTCCAGTCCAGCTGCGCATCCAATTGTTGCTCACTGAGCAGACGTTGATAGTAGCGTCGCGAATGGACCTTGTTACCCACTTTCAAATATAAACCGACTTCACTTTGCACGCAGCTATCGTCAAAATTCAGTACGTCTGTGAGCTTTAATTCAAACTGCTCTTTTTCAAGCGCTTGCGTTAAGGATTGCCCAGTCACCGCCGCTACTTGGTGATGCTTGGTTGCAGCATCGGCGTACATATCTACGCCGGAAGCAGTGGCCATAGCCAACAACCGCTGACCGTGCTGCAAAGCCTCTTCACCGCTTTGCTTTTGTTCAATATAGGTAATGCTGTGCCTCAGCTCTATCAGCCCATTATAGGTATCGCTAAATTCACTGCAGCATTGCGTCAGCATCCGTGAGCTATCCTCTGCGGCCATGACCTCATTGAGTCGAAGAGCAAAGTCACAATGACTGATGCGCCCAAGTTGCCAGTCATGGAGGTTATCTTGCTGAGTTTCTGCATACCTAATCAGTAGCTGCGCCAGCTCTTTCTCCAACCTATAAAACTGTTCCGGGTTTAAGCTCCCCCGCAGTTGCTCATAGTTTGCCAAACGCATTAGTATCAACACGTGCTGATCATGACTAACTTGCTTTAACTCTTGCTCCATACGCGACAGGAAGTACCGACCATTGGCCAGCCCTGTTGTTGTATCGTGCTGGGCTAGGTATTGTGCGCGGGCAATACGCTCGTTCCCTTCGCGCAGAATGCCACCAAAGCGCTCAGCCAGATGATTCATCGCCTCTGTCACCTCAGCTAATTCGGCCGTATTGGGAACTGCAAGTTGCTTAAATTGCTTTTTCGAGAACCCTTGGGCTTGAGCGACCACTCGCTCTAAAGGCTTCAGTACCCAACGTAAAATGAGTGAAGCGGCAATACAGCTCAATAACGCAACAATGGCAAAACCACTGGCTAGATTGAGCACATTGTCCCATAAAGCTTCTAGTGCATATCTTTGCTGACTCTGAATATACAAGGTGCCGTATTGTTGCCAACCATTGCTTATTTGTGCAACGCCGGCGTCGACCTCAAAAGCAAACATCTGTGCAAACCAACTAGGTACTGAGGCATGTTCGTGCTGTGTAAGCGAACGCTCAACCACAACTTCACCCTGTGTATCGACTAATTTAATCTGCTGATAGTGGCCGGTATCAAAGGCTGCTGAGACGAAAAGCTCAACGGTCACTGGGTCTTTATTCATCTGACTGAGTGCAAGCGCTAAGGTTGTGGCATTATCGGCGTTTTTCAAATAAAGCTCTTCGGTGAAGCTAGATTTAACATTGTATCCGCTAATGAGTACACTGCTGATCAACCCACTCAAAGCAATAACCACAATCACCAGCCACAGTTGTACCACCAGAGATATACGGTGCGCCCCATTGGACGCCGTAGATGCTTGCTTTATCACCACCTAACTCCTTGCTGTTCCATTTTCTTTAAAACCGAATGCCAGCGAGATAATCTCGCCCGAGGGTCGGCCACACTGTGGGTTGACGTTGCAGTCCACAGACCTTCACTGTTAAAGCTGAAAACCGGATATAAATCAGTGCGCTTCTCTGCTGGCAAAATAGCACTTGTCAGCGAGTCGAGAATGATGGGTTGGCTACTGGGTGTCGGGTAATAACCCAACACCATATGCGCTTGAAACTCTTGGCTGCGAGGGCCACCTATTTGCGCTTTAACATAGATAAGCCTTAGCTTATTATCAGCGATGCCTAGCATCCTCAATGACGCGTATTTCGCTATGGCGTAGTCTTCACAATCGCCCAGTCCCTGCCCTAAGGTTTCTAATGGCGTTGCCCAATAATCTTGTTGTTTGTAGAGAAGTTGGTCGGTGCGGTAGCGCACTTGCGTGGCAAAAAACTGATTGACCTGTTGCACTTTGCGGGTTTCGGGCTGCGCACTCAAGCTAGCTAGTAATTGCTGCCAGCGCTGCGCCACCAGTAAACGTTGAGTACCGTATTGATTGCGCATAAGCGTTTGAAACAAGTCGCTGTCCATAGTTGCGCCAGCGTGAATGGCACTCATGAGCAAGGTCATGGCGAACACTAAACCTAGCCCCAGCCACCGTATTTTATTTATAATTTTCGCACTGCTCACTACGTCCTAAAAGCCTACATAGTTTCTGCGCACCGCTTAGGACGCAATGGGTTTGATTTATTAAAGCATAGCAGTGATTTTCAGTTCTGCAGCACCCGATGTTAGCCGTAAATGCAGTATAAAGAGGCGCTTAGAATAAGTTTGATATTAGGAATTAAAGCAAAAATGCAGGTGTATAAAGGCAAGGAAAGATAAAACCCAAGCGCACAGGCGTACACTTGGGGCAGTGTTGTATATCAGCAAGCACCTCAGTAGTAAGTGACCTTTTTTACCTTGCGAGGTTTACTCTGAGTAATGTAAAGATCGTGTACTAGCTTCATATCCAGTTCTAATTCAGTCGCATAACTGTCGCCAACAACATAACTGCGTTTAACTCGAGCCCCTCGGATCACCCCTTGAACCCGTGCTTGCAGTACATCATCTCCAGCAATGGCATTGGCAACGGTGGTTTGCCCTTGCATTTGCTGACCATAAACCTGCTCCGCCAACTCCCGGTAAGCTTCTATCTTCGAAGCTTTCATCGCCATCAGCGATTTTTGCTGGGCGCTTTCACCGGGCTGCGGTGCAATAGGCGCGTAGCCAATCGCACGTAAAATCGGATAATTGTCAGGCTGCTCTATGGCGTATTCAACGTGCTTATCAAACACGCTGCTGCAACCGAGCATGCTCCATGTGCTGATCAGCAGTATCATCATTCGTAGCATGTTTTGCTCCACACTGATTGTCTCTAAACCTATGCTCAGTAGTATGCACGATAAATGCCACTATTACAGGGGAGTTGGTATGTTCTTTGCTATCTTTGTTGCAAGAACATTTTTAGGTGGGATAACTATGCGATATTTGGCATGTGTGTGCGCACTGATGATTGCACTAATAAGCCCGAGTGTCAGCGCCCAATGGTTGCAAACCACAGGGGTTGCGACTTTAGAGGATGGAGATACTGAAACAGCACGCGCCAACGCGGTCAGTGACGCTATAAAACAGGCGTTATTATATTCAGGGCTGGAGCTATCCAGTGTGCAGACCTTGACTAACGGCGTGCTCACTCAAGATCACCTTTCTTTGCAAGCACATGGTCAAGTACAACAAATGCAGCTGCTCGAAGAGCAACAAAGTGATGGCATGATCAGTGTCACCATGCAAATTGAAGTGTTAGATAACCCACAGCAATGCCCTGAACAAGACTTTGTTAGCCACTTTGCTCTCACACGCACGGCATTGGATAATCCACAGCAAGCTCGTTATGGTCAAATATTTGACGTGGCCCCAGCTTTTACTAAGCAGCTCTACGCAATTATGAGCCAAACGCAGCTAGCAATGCTGCCTATTCCTTATTTTAAAGAAGCGGTGGATGTTAGCCCCTTCTTTACACAGCAATTTCAGTATGATGAAAATGTACTGGAATATATTCGTGACAAAAGTAACAGTCAGTACGTGTTACTTTCGCAAATCACCGATATTTCCACCGGCAAGCAATTAAATAATGATTATGCATTTTGGCAGGACGAAAGCTATAACCGCTATTTTAATGTAGAGTTTGCGTTATTCGATGCCTTGAGCTTTGAAAAAATATGGCAAAAAGCCTATCAAACTCAAGGGCCTTGGCAATTTGAAAAAACCGCTCGTATCGATGTAAACAGTGGCACTTTTTGGCAAAGCCAATACGGACGAGCCATTACTGCGCTCAGTGAGAAAGTGATGTTTGACCTTAACAATGAGCTGCGCTGCCTACCGACCCGTGGATTAATTCAGCATATTGATGGTGACCAAGTAGTTGTCAACTTAGGTAAAGCCAACGGCTTAGTGATGGGTCAGCAACTCACTTTGGCGCATAGCAGCAACCTCACCACCTATGCAGGCAAACGTTTGCCACGCCAGGTAACTACCTTACATCGTGTAGAAGTGAATCAGCTTTACCAACACAGTGCCATTGCCACTAATATTGGTAAACGGCCACTGGCGAATATTCAACTGAATGATTTAGTGTTGCTGAGCCAATAGCTTTGGTTCAGCACTTCCTGCGTACCATTTAAACTCAAGATACGTTCATCGTTCGATTTTAACAATCAAAGTCATCAATTCTTACTGATATACAAATCAACTCGCTTTTGTCACACTGTACTCAACACATCGAAAGGAGATTATCAGTATGACAACATTAAACAACAGCGAAGGCCAACGAATTCCTCAGGTGACATTTGCAGTGCGTAAAGGCGAGCAATGGCAACAACTTACCTCAGACGATATCTTTTCAGGTAAGACGGTCGTGGTTTTCTCGTTGCCCGGTGCGTTTACACCAACCTGCTCGTCAACACACTTGCCCCGCTACAACGAGCTTGCAGGTGTACTAAAACAAAATGGCGTAGATGACATTGTCTGCGTCTCGGTAAACGATACATTTGTTATGAATGCGTGGGCTGAGCACCAAGAAGCCGACAATATTACCTTACTCCCTGACGGTAACGGCGAGTTCACTGACGGCATGGGCATGCTGGTCGACAAGAACGACCTAGGTTTTGGTAAACGTAGCTGGCGCTACTCCATGCTCGTAAAAGACGGCGTGGTCGAGAAGATGTTTATCGAGCCGCAAAAACCAGGCGACCCTTTTGAGGTGTCGGATGCAGATACTATGCTTGATTATATTAACCCCAAACAAAGTAAGCCACAGCCGGTAAGCATTATTACTAAGCCGGGGTGCCCGTTTTGTACCAAAGCGAAAGCAATGCTTACGCAGCACGGTCTTGCTTTTGAGGAAATTGTGTTGGGTAGTCAAGCGTCGCTTACCAGCTTAAAAGCAATATCCGGTAGAGATACGGTACCGCAAGTATTTATTGGTGGGCAACATATAGGTGGCTCTGATGAGCTTTCCCTTTACTTCACCAACAACTAATTCATTTTAAGGGCCTGCGGGCCCTTTTTTATAAGGACACTGCTATGAATAAAGTGAGCACCGATGTTTTAGTCATTGGCGCAGGCTCAGCCGGCCTAAGTGCTTATCGCAGCGCGAAAGAACATACCAATAAGGTACTCTTGATCGAGGCAGGCCATTACGGAACAACTTGTGCGCGAGTTGGCTGCATGCCCAGCAAACTCTTGATCGCCGCTGCAGAAGCAGCCCACAGTGTGCACACAGCGAACCGTTTCGGTATTAATACCCAAGCCCCTATTATTGATGGTCAGGCAGTGATGCATCGCGTGCGCAACGAACGTGATCGCTTTGTTGGCTTTGTAATTGATGCAGTCGAAGATATCGACCCGCAAGACCGTCTGATTGGCCACGCACAATTTATTAATGATCATCAAGTTCAAGTCGCTGATCATACGTTAATTGAAGCCAAGCGTGTCGTTATCGCCACCGGCTCCCGACCTAGTTACCCAGAAGCGTTTAACAACTTTGGCGAGCGCTTAATTGTCAACGATGAGGTTTTTGACTGGCAAGACTTACCCGAGTCTGTGGCTGTTTTTGGCCCTGGCGTTATTGGTTTAGAGCTCGGCCAAGCATTGCATCGTTTAGGGGTACGCGTAAAGTTATTCGGCGTTGGCGGAGCAATTGGCCCGCTAAGCGATCCAGTCTTAAAAGATTATGCCGCCACCACCTTCGCTGAAGAGTTTTTCGTAGACGCCGATGCTCAAGTGACAAATATGCGACAAGTCGGCGATAAAGCTCTATTCACTTATACCGACGATCATGGACAACAACACAACGAACAGTTCGACTACGTGCTTGCCGCCACGGGCCGCAAACCCAACGTCGATAAGCTAGCATTGACAAATACATCACTAGAGCTTGATGAGCGAGGAGTCCCCATTGCCGATGAATACACTATGCAATGCGGGGACAGCAACATATTTATTGCCGGAGATGCCAGTAATATGGTGCCGCTGCTACATGAAGCTACGGATCAAGGCACTATCGCAGGGCACAATGCAGGACGCTACCCTGATGTGCGTAATGGCTTACGTCGAGCGCCAATTGCGGCTGTATTTAGCGACCCACAAATTGCGATGGTTGGCGAGTCATATCAGCAAGTAAGTAAACGCTTTGGTGATTGTGGCTGCTATGAAATCGGCGAAGTAAGCTTTGAAAACCAAGGACGCAGCCGCGTTATGTTAAAAAATAAAGGGATGTTAAGAGTTTACGCAGAGCAAGGCAGCGGCCTATTTTTGGGCGCCGAAATGATAGGCCCTGCAGCCGAGCATATCGCTCACTTGCTTGCCTGGGCGGTGCAAAACAAAATGACTGTACCACAAATGTTAGAGATGCCGTTTTACCACCCGGTCATAGAGGAAGGCGTGCGCACGGCCCTACGAAACGTTAACGCCAAGCTAAAGTTTGGTCCTGATATTATTAGACACTGCATAGAGTGCGGCCCTGGCGCCTAGTAATACCTGTTTCGGCCTCTGAGTCCACGACCCAGAGGCGTGGGTACCTAAGCACGCACCGCAAGACCGTTATCGTGTTTATCTGCTAAGTACTGTCTTTAACACGAATAAAGGTGCTTTTATGGGGATAGGTCGATGTGGATAAACTGGCAGCCCCTGCAGGAATCGAACCTGCAACTACCCCTTAGGAGGGGGTTGTTATATCCATTTAACTAAGAGGCCACTGGCCTCTATTATCAAATAACTTCACCTTAAATAGCAATAGCTTAAAGCACAAACGCTGAGCTATTAACCATGCGGCAATAGGTTGTCTAAGACGAAGTAAGGAATAAACTGGCGGGCGCTGGCTTTAATGACTTGATCCTGACTACTGATCACTCGAGCATTAATCACCACACCATTGGGGCGGTACACCAGTGTACCGGTGAGAACATGGTCTACACCCACCGACTCAGCCAACTCGCTGGCATGACGAGAAAGGGCAAAGTCACCGGATGGTTGAACAGAAATAGCGCGTTTAAGCTTGTGCTCGACCGTTGCAAAACCAAATTGTTGCAGGTCTGTCATCAGCCCTTCGGCTAACTGGTTACCAAGGGCGCCAGCGTTATCAAGGCGATGATCAAAGTCAACGAAACTGGTCACTGCAATATGGCTGACATGTTGTGTTGCCATGGTATCACTGAGTTTCAATGCCAATTGTTGAGTGTAATCCCCTAGGTGTTTGTGGTGAGCATTGTTAAACCCTCTATCAACACTGATATACAGAGGGTTTATCTCGACCTTGCTTGGCTCACTTTGAGCCCATGCAGCCATGGCCATGGTTGTTACCATGGCGCCAATAAGAAAACGCTTTATCATTGTTTTTACCCACTTAAGCCATATAGTCGGTTATCGGCGCTAGGGCTAAAAACTTTATAACTAATTCGCTTGGCTGAGCTCCACACCATTATAACTGGCGTTACTCAGTAACGCGTTTACTACATCGTTGGGGATCAAACCTTGAGAGCTGGCAATGACCATTTTCGAATTGACGCTAACAATCCGCGCATTCACTAAGACTCCGCCTTGGTGTTTCACCAGCGTGCCCGCTAACACTAAGCGCATTGGGTGATCTTGCTGCAACTCTAAAAAGTCACGGCTATAAGCGAAGTCACCTTCAGGGGTTACACGAATGTAATCAGTGGTCTTGTAATCCACTACAGGCACCCCAAATTCATGCAACTCATGCATAAAGCTCTCTGCCAATTGGTTGCCCAATAATGTGCCCTGCTGGTAGTCGGTATCTAAGTAGACGAAGCTTGATACTGCCATAACCTGATTTTGTGCGCTGGCGTCAATGTTACTCATCATATCTTGCATCAATCCGCGCACATAATGGTTGATGTTTTTCACAGAATGTTTCGCGTAACTTTGGCGGCTGGAATGCACTTTAAGAGGATTGTTAAGGCCTTGATACTGGGCTGTATTACCAGCCACGGCTTGCTCTGGCGCGCCAATCACTTTAACCTGTTGATGGGCACTTTCATATTCATCAATGGCTTGGCGCTTCACTTCATCTTCATGCGCAGTCCATTGATTCATACTGGCACAACCAGCTACAGCTAAGGTCAGCGATAAAAGCCCTGAAATTGCGGGAGTGTTCATAGTCTTTCCTCGTTAATAAGCGCGGCGCTCAATATGGCCATTTTGCATATGTACTTTATCGGCACTAGTTAACACATTATTAGGTAAATAGTCCGTCGCCGCCGCGACCACCTCATTATTACTGATGTTAATCATCCGCACATTGACCACATAAGCATCTTGCTGTGGGGTCATAGTCCCGGTAACAAAAAAGTCGATACCGTGACGGGCTGCTAACTGCCCTACCTCGCGGCTCAACATAACATCTCCGCCGTCACGCAAAGCAATGCTATTACGGGTTCGGTATTCAACCACGGAGAAACCCATTTGATTGTAGAGGGTGATAAAACTCTCTTGAAGTTGTAGAGCTATCTGGTGTTGCTGAGGTGTCATTTGCTTGAGCGTTAATGACTGGGGCGGCAAAAAGGTGCCGACTGCGACTTTGGCACCCGGAGCAATGCTTTGCAACGCCGCTGTCATATTATTGGCAAGACGGACACTGTATTGGTGAATAGTATTTTCTTGTACAGGTCGGTATTCACCGACGCGGGGCACAATTTCTATGCGTTGTGAAGGCGCACAAGCCATCACCAGCGCCGCTAGCAAAATCGTGATTAAGAGTCGCATGACACCCTCATCGAAACACATTTATGAATATTACTTAATGTGCCTGCAATAAAGGTGCCAGCAACAACCTGAGGCCAGATTAAATAGCAACAGGCGCCTTGATATGAGGATGGCACTGGTAATCCACCAGCTCAAAGTCATCAAAGCTAAAAGAAAAGATATCTTTCACTTCAGGGTTAATCTTCATGGTCGGTTTGGCGAACGGTTCACGCCCAAGCTGTTCGTCTACTTGCTGTAAGTGGTTCAAGTACAAGTGCGCATCGCCAAAGGTATGGACAAAGTCGCCTAATTCTAAATCGCATACTTGCGCTATCATCATGGTCAGTAATGCATAGCTGGCAATATTAAACGGCACACCTAAGAAAATATCTGCACTACGTTGGTATAGCTGACAACTCAGCTTGCCATCAAGCACATAGAATTGGAATAGCGTGTGACACGGCGGCAGTGCTTGCTTGCCCTTAGCAGCATTTTCGCTAGGGCTAAACTGAGTGTCTGGCAACAATGCTGGATTCCAGGCACTGACAATTAATCGTCGTGAATCTGGATTAGTTTTAATTTGCTCGACCACGTCCTTAATCTGGTCAATCACTTCACCATTAGGACCTTCCCAGCTGCGCCATTGTTTGCCATACACTGGGCCCAGCTCACCTTCTGCCGTGGCCCAACCATCCCAAATGCGCACGCCATTATCGTTAAGATAACCAATATTGGTATCGCCCTTAAGGAACCACAACAACTCGTGGATAATCGAGCGCAAATGACACTTCTTGGTGGTCACCAAGGGAAACCCTTCTTGCAAATTAAAGCGCATTTGATAGCCGAATACACTAAGGGTGCCGGTACCGGTCCGGTCTTCTTTTTTGGTGCCATGCTCTTTCACATGGCGCACTAAATCTAAATATTGCTTCATAGTATTAGCTTGGTTGTTGTGAGCCGTGTTTCTCTGTGCTGTTGTTATGCTGGTATGCCCAATACATCAGCCCAGCACCCACGATAATCATCGGCAAGGATAAAATTTGCCCCATGGAAATAAAGTCTGCAAACAGGCCTAAATGAGCGTCAGGTTCACGGAAGTACTCAATGGCAAAACGGAATACCCCGTAACCGAGTAAAAACAATCCGGCGACACTGCCTGCTGGGCGTGGTTTGCGTATAAACCACTGCAAAATAAGAAACAGCACGAGGCCTTCAAAAAATGCCTCGTATAATTGTGAAGGGTGTCTTGGCTCAGGCCCGCCAGTAGGAAATACCATCGCCCAGGGCACATCAGATGCGCGCCCCCAAAGCTCGCCATTGATAAAGTTACCAATGCGCCCGGCCAGCAACCCCAGCGGCACCAAAGGCACCACAAAGTCGCCCACCGCTAAGATAGACTTACCTTTGGCTTTAGCGAACCACACAATGGCGGCAATCACGCCAAGGGTACCACCGTGAAAAGACATTCCGCCTTGGTCGATACGCAGTAAATACAATGGGTTTTCGAGGAAATAGCTAAACTGATAAAACAGCACATAGCCCACACGTCCGCCGAGGATCACACCGAGCATGCCGTAAAACAGCAGATCGCTTACTTGCTCTTTACTCCACCCTGAACTAGGTTTTGCTGCTTGTCGGTTTGCTAGCCACAGAGCGAAAGCAAAGCCAATTAAATACATTAAGCCATACCAACGTACAGCCACCGGACCCACTTCAAAAATAATGGGGTCGATTTGCGGAAACTCTAAAGCCATAAATTCCAATGCCTAACTAAACACCATTCGCAAGGCGATCACCACCAATAGCACGGCGAAGATTTTCTTAATTTGCGATACTGGTAAAAAATGCGTTGCTCGCGCGCCAAAAGGAGCAGTGAACCAGGAGGTGACAACAATCCCCGCTAAAGCAGGTAAATACACAAAGCCCAAGAAGCCATCGCTTAAACTCTTCACTTGCCACCCGGAGGCAATGTAACCCAAGCAGCCAAACAGCGCAATGGCTATGCCACTGACAGCGGCGCAGCCAATGGCCTTTTTCATATCCACAGAAAAATAATTTAAAAGCGGCACCACAAGCGCGCCGCCGCCGATACCGATTAACCCGGATATGGCCCCAAGTACCGAGGTACTAGCAGCAACCATAGGACCTTTAGGCATGGCCCGAGTCTTCATTACTCTGCGCGTAGAGACAATCATACGCATCGCAATGAACATCACACAGACAGCAAATATGGTTTTCAATCCCTGTTGAGGTATATAACTTGCCATAAAGCCGCTTATCAGGGCGCCCAGTGAAACGCCTACAAGCACCCAAGGTGCAACTTGCCAGGGGACATTTTGGTTACGATGATGCGCCAAAGCAGAAGAGGTGGAGGTGAATAAAATCGAAGCCAAGGAGGTAGCAATGGCAATCACTAACACGTGCTCAACATCCGTGACATGAAAGTGCACCAATAACGCCGAAAGCGCCGGGACAATAAGTAAGCCGCCTCCTATTCCCAGTAATCCAGCTAAAAAGCCTACTACGCTGCCAAGCACTGTGCATAGCAAAAATAGCCATATCAGGTCAGCCATACCGCCCTTCTTATAAACTTTTCTTATAGCGCTAATATATCAGGTTATAAAGGCAATTTCACGACCACTTATTGATCACTCTTTTTGCGTATAAAGAAGCGCGCCAAGGTGGTTTTCGAGCATAAATTCACGCACCAAGCGGTGCACTTTCTTTGCACTGGAAGCAGCCAAACATTGATGCAATAACACCTCACAAGCAGCCAAACCGACACGGCGGATCACCCACTTCACTTTGTGTAACGAGCTGAAGTTCATACTTAGGCTGTCAAACCCCATAGCAATAAGGAGCACCGCGCCTTCGGGCTCACCGGCAAGTTCACCACATAGGCTAAACGGAAAGTTGGCGTTTTGGCATTGCTGGGCAATACCGTTTAAAGCTCGTAAAACTGCAGGATGATAAGGATCAAAAAGCCCAGCCACTCTGGAATTAGCTCTATCCACAGCTAACAGATACTGAGTTAAATCGTTGCTGCCCACCGAACAAAAATCAACTTTGGCCGCCAACTCCTTGAGTAAATACATGCTCGAGGGCACCTCAATCATCACTCCCACTAGCGGCTTATCAATATAGCTGAATTGATCCGGTGCATCTTGTTGCAACTCATAATAAGCGCGTTCCATCAGCGCAGACGCGTCATCAACCTCCCCGATATCACTTATCATCGGCAACATAATACGTAGATTACCCAAGCCAGTATTGGCCTTGATCATGGCTTTCAGTTGATCGAGGAAAAGCTCCGGATGATCCAAACTTACGCGAATACCGCGCCACCCTAAGAACGGATTTTCCTCGTTAATATCGAAATAATCCAGTGCTTTATCGCCGCCAATATCCAATGTACGCATAGTAACTGGCGCAGGGTGGTAGCTGCTGAGTACTTGGCGATACCACACCTCTTGCTCATGCTGAGACGGAAACGTTCCCTTTTGCATAAACCATGACTCGGTGCGGTACAGCCCAACACCATCGCAATATCGGGCGCTATTGAGCTCACTGCCTAAATCCAAGCCAGCGTTAAGCAACAAGTCGATGCTCTTCCCGTCTGCGGTTTTTGCCTCGAGATGGTGCTCAGACTCAAACTGGTCATGTAATTTAGCGTCGTGATGCTGTACTTGCGCGTACTCTTGCTTAAGAGCCTCGCTAGGACATAAGTAGACGCGCCCCGCATAAGCATCAACAATCAATTCCTTTTGGTCAAACTGCAATAGAGGAATATCATTGATGCCCCACACGGTGGGAATGTTCATCGCCTTGGTAAGAATAGAGGCGTGGGAGTTCGCCGCACCATGGACGCTGACCACCCCTTTGAGTTTTTCTTTGGGGACCTGAGCTAGCATAGCTGGGGTTAACGTGTGCGCCACCAAAATTGTATCGTCTGGATACACCTTGGTGGCCTTCTCGGTATTTAGTAGGTGGTGCAGAACCCGTAAACCAATGTCTTTAACATCAACGGCGCGCTCCTTTATATAAGGGTCTTGCATGGCATTAAATTGCTGCACTAGACGCTCAATAACCCGCTTCAAGGCACTTTTGGCGCACCAACCGTCGGCTATTTCTAATTCAACATCGCGTCCTAGGCTCTTCGCATCAAGAAGCTGTAAATACACTTCAAAAACGGCCACAGCCTCATCGGGAAGGTGCCCTTGCATCGACGCTGCCAGGGTGCTGAATTCTTTGTGGGTGGCGGCTACCGCCTGGAAAAATAGCTGCTTTTGTTTGAGTTTGTTAGGCTCTTTGCGCATTTCAACCGACGAAAAGTCAACCTTAGGCAACACCACATAGGCCTGCCCTAAAGCGATACCCGGCGAGCCGGATATGCCTTTAAGAGTTGTGGAGCGCTGGCTTTGCCCATCTTGGTTGAGCAAGGTTTGCAGTTGTGCGTCGGCCAACTGAGGCGCTAGCTGAGCAGAAAGAGTAATTAAAAATGACTCTTCATCTTCACTGAATACCCGCGCAGCTTGCTGCTGCACGACAATAACACCGAGCACGCGGCGTTGATGCACAATAGGTACAGAGAGAAAGGCATTGTACTGATCTTCTTGCACTAAATCGGAGGTGACAAAGCGCGGGTGTGATTTGGCATAAGCCAAATTAATAGGTTCTTCACGCTGCGCCACTAAGCCCACCAAGCCTTCAGTAAAACCGACTCGAAACTGACCCACAGCACCAGGATTGAGGCCATCGGTGGCCATTAAGACGAAGTTATCCTTACTGTAATCAGCGAAGTAAATTGAGCAACACTCGGTGCGCATCGCTTTTTTTACTTGCGATACAAATACCACCAATGCGCTTTCCAAACTCGGTTGCTGAGCAACTTGCTCGACGATGGTGCGCATGGTGGCTAACATGGTGTTCTCCTATCGGCGTTGGCGCCACTGCCCTTGCGGCTGTGACTCCTTGCGATTAAAAGGCATAGCAACCGGCGCAAACTCTTTCATTACCCGGCGGTATACGTCGCGTTTAAAGGCCACGACCTGACGTACAGGATACCAATAACTCACCCAACGCCAGTCATCAAACTCAGGGTGGTGAGTTTTAAGTAAATCCACGTCTTCATCTTTGCACTTTAATTTTAGCAAGAACCATTTTTGTTTTTGGCCAATACACACAGGTGTGGAATCTCTGCGGATCAACCGCTTCGGTAACTTATAACGCAACCAATGTCTAGAACTTGCCAGTATCTCTACATCTTCAGGGAGTAAGCCAACCTCCTCGTGTAATTCACGATACATGGTTTGCTCGGGCGTTTCCCCATCGTCTACGCCACCTTGCGGGAATTGCCAAGAATGCTGTCCGTAACGACGAGCCCAAAAGACTTGGCCTTGGTTATTACAAATTACGATTCCGACATTGGCACGAAAACCTTCGGCATCAATCACCTTAGTGCCTCATTTGTAAGTCGATTTTTATCGATTGTTCCATAATCCCTAAAGCACAGCAAATATTATTCGCACTAAACACCAACTTACTCACAAGCTGTGCATAACTTTTAAAAAACAAGGGTAAAAATAGAACAAATCCACAATTGACGATCATAAAAAGGTGTTTCTCCACAGATTCTGTGGATAAATATGTTTATAGGACTGTATTTTGTGGATTAAAACAACAGTATATTATTAAAGCCCGAGAGGCTTTATGGAAAATATCTTTATTTTTCATAATGTTATTTTTTGACGAGAACTTATAAAGCGATGTTATTTTAATCACTGAAAACATGTTCAAAATAACACCAACTAAGGCACTTACTAGCAATACTTAGCCGAGATAGTAAGGTGACACATTCTCCACTACGCAAGAGTTTGCTAACATAGCGATTGAAATACTCTAGAGACAAAGACATGAACGCACCGCCACAAACCCTTAGTCAACTGCAACAACGGGTCGATGCTATAGCAGGTAAAACGCTGGGACAATTGGCAGGTGAGCTTGGCTTTAAAACACCGCAAGACTTGCTGCGTGAAAAAGGCTGGGTTGGTCAGCTTATTGAACTTGCGTTAGGAGCCAGTGCTGGCTCACTGCCCGAACCCGACTTTGTGTCATTAGGTGTCGAACTGAAAACGCTGCCCATCTCGCAAAAAGGTTTGCCACTGGAGACGACCTTTGTCAGTGTCGCCCCCTTAACCAATCTACAAGGGCTGACCTTTGAACAAAGCACAGTGTACAAGAAGCTTAATCACGTACTGTGGCTGCCAATACTGGCCGAACGTGATATCGCAGTAATCGACAGAGTCATTGGCAGTGGCTTTTTGTGGCGTCCCAATGAGCAACAGTTTGCACAGCTTAAACGTGATTGGGAGGAGCTCACCGAGCTGATTGCATTGGGGAAAATAGAAACGCTCAACGGCCATTATGGCGAAGTATTGCAACTGCGTCCTAAAGCGGCAAACAGCCAAGCGTTAACTGACGCCATTGGCCCACAAGGAAAAACAATTCAAACTCTGCCCCGTGGCTTTTACCTTAAAACCCATTTTACGAGACAGATTCTAGCCAACCATTTCGCCTTATAAGCCCGGTCTGTGGAGGTCTGACTAGCGCCGCTTTGGGTATCAATCATAGTCCTTTATCACTGCCTGCCCTTGTGGATGCCAATGCAAGTGTTCGTAGGGCTTTTGCGCTATGGCTGCCAATCGACTACCTAAATCACCAACATGCGCTTCTAACTTATGACCATCAGGGTCTAGAAAATACAAAGAGTTTCCTTCACTGCTATTTTCCTGCCAAAAACACACATCAGCGGCGGTTAATCGCTGTTGCAATTCACAAAAACGGCTTGGCTCCACCGTTAGAGCAACATGGGAGTAATCTTGCGCTGGTTGGGGTCGGCCAACATTAAGGCATAGCCACAGTTCTTGGTTTTGCAGGTATGCACCTTGACGCCAACGCACTAACGGAGTGAAACATAGCAGCTCGGAGTAAAACTGTAACGAGCGCCGCAAATCATGCACCGTCAAAGTAAGGTGATTGATGCCTAACAACATCAGCTTTAGTACTTAAGCAACACTTTCGCACAGAGCTCGCTGAAATGCTGGTGCAAATAATGGCGCGCTAAGGTGCTCTCTTTCTCTGCAATGACAATATGCAGTAGCACCATAGCTATCACTGCACTGGCGAGCGCAGCCTCAGTGCCAATCAACACACCAAGTATCACCGAGGGTAATAGCGCCAAGACAATTAACAACCAGCGTATCGCCCATTTTACCGGGTGCACTGCCCGAAACTCTTTATAGGCCTGTTCCACTACCTGACTACGCTCATCGGTATTAAGCGTGTCTAATTCTGGACATCCGAGAAAATAAAGTACTGTCACCCTGCCCTCCTTGAGCGTTACCAATGCAGATACAGCGACTGTTCCGATTTAGACTCATAGTGACACAACAATGAAAGGTAAACAATATTAACAATAGGTTAATTTAACTATTAAAAACAATTAATAACACTTACTTTACTGGCAACTGAAAAGTAATTCCCTTATAACATGAAGGTGGCCCCAAAAGAGGGCTAACGGACTATTAAGGAGATAATAATGAAATTAGGATTGCTTTTGGCAGGATGTGCAGTGGTGCTATTAAGTGGTTGCGCTGGCCAAGCTAATGAAGGACAAACCGCTAATAATGACGGCCTGATATGTGAGTTAAAAAGGCCGACTGGCTCGAACATACCCAAGCGCGTCTGTATGACTGCTGAAGAAAAAGCAGCACAAGAAAAAGCAGGTCAAGATTACGTAAAGCGTGAGCTCAATCGCGGTACAACCAACAGCCTTCAATAACCTTCGTATTAGTGGTGCTATTTAACCACAAGCCCAGCTTTTAAGTGCTTGGTAATACCAGAAATAAAAAAACCGCAGCTGAGCTGCGGTTTTTTTGTTCAACAACTGGTTATTGACCTTTGATTTCCGAGCGGCCTTTATATACCGCTTTATCGCCAAGTTGCTGCTCAATACGTAGCAACTGGTTGTACTTAGCGACACGGTCAGAGCGACACAATGAACCCGTCTTAATTTGACCGGCTGCTGTACCTACTGCCAAATCAGCGATGGTGGCGTCTTCAGTTTCACCACTGCGGTGTGAAATAACCGCTGTGAAGCCCGCATCTTGCGCCATTTTGATCGCATCCAAGGTTTCAGACAGAGAACCAATTTGGTTAAACTTGATAAGAATCGAGTTACCAATGCTTTCATCAATACCGCGCTTTAAGATTTTCGTGTTTGTTACGAATAAATCATCGCCGACCAATTGCACCTTATCGCCAATTTTGTCAGTTAGAATTTTCCAACCGTCCCAGTCACTCTCATCCAAGCCATCTTCAATAGAGATGATTGGATAGCGCGCCGCCAAGTCAGCCAAGAAGTCAGCAAACCCAGCAGAATCAAACTCTTTACCTTCACCTTTAAGGTCATATTTACCATCGTGGTAAAACTCTGACGCAGCACAATCAAGCGCCAAGGTCACGTCTTTGTTGAGCTCATAACCGGCAGCTTTAACCGCTTCAGCGATCACTTCCAGAGCTTCTTCGTTCGACTTCAGATCAGGGGCAAAACCACCTTCATCACCCACCGCCGTATTTAAGCCGCGAGCACTGAGTACTTTCTTCAAGCTATGGAAAATTTCCGCGCCCATGCGCAGCGCTTCACGGAAGCTAGATGCGCCTACTGGCTGAACCATAAACTCTTGAATATCAACATTGTTATCAGCGTGTTCACCACCGTTAAGAATGTTCATCATTGGCACAGGCATAGAGTAGTTACCTGAGGTGCCATTGATATCAGCGATATGTTCGAACAGCTCTACGCCCTTTTCTTGAGCTGCTGCTTTAGCATTCGCTAAAGACACAGCCAAAATCGCGTTTGCACCTAGTTTTTCTTTGTTTTCAGTGCCATCTAGCTCTAACATCACCGCATCTATAGCGCGTTGTTCAAGGGCATTTTGACCTTTTAATGCGGTGGCAATTTCGTTGTTTACGTAACCGACTGCGGTTAGCACACCTTTGCCTAGGTAACGTGCTTTGTCGCCGTCGCGCAGCTCCAATGCTTCTCGCGTACCGGTTGATGCACCTGATGGAGCACAGGCACGACCCCATGCACCACTGGCTAGGTGAACCTCAGCTTCAACAGTTGGGTTACCTCGTGAGTCCATCACTTCACGGCCGATCACTTTAACAATTTCTGACATCTTGCTTGATTCCTCTTGTCCCAAGTGTAAAACGAGAAAGCCGTGCATGAGCACGGCTTTATCTGACAATTACGAAGATTGTTTCTGGAAGCTGTTTGCTGCTGCCACGAAACCTTCAAATAGTGGGTGACCATCGCGTGGTGTTGAGGTGAATTCCGGGTGGAATTGCGCCGCAATAAACCATGGATGATCTTCATTTTCGATGATTTCCACCAGCTTTTTATCTTCGGAGAGACCGGTGAATTTCAGACCCGCTTGCTCAAGTTGTTCAACATAATTGTTGTTTACTTCGTAGCGGTGGCGGTGACGCTCAACCACTTGGTCACTGCCGTACACCTCGCGTACTTTTGAACCCTCTTTAAGGTGACATAACTGCGCGCCTAAACGCATAGTGCCGCCTAAATCAGAGTCTGCATCACGCATTTCAACATTACCGTCTTTATCCAGCCACTCGGTGATAAGGCCAACCACCGGATGCGCAGAGCCGGCATCAAATTCAGTTGAGTTCGCCCCTTCTAGGCCAGCAACGTTGCGTGCGTATTCAATCAGTGCGACTTGCATCCCCAAACAAATACCTAGGTAAGGTACCTTGTTTTCACGAGCATACTGCGCTGTGCGAATTTTGCCTTCAATACCTCGGCCGCCAAAGCCACCCGGTACGAGGATAGCGTCTAAGCCGTGCAGTAATTCAACGCCTTTGCTCTCAATATCCTGGGAGTCAACATACTGGATATTAACAGTTAAGCGATTCTTCAAACCGGCATGTTTAAGGGCTTCATTCACCGATTTATAAGCATCAGGAAGCTCAATATACTTACCGACCATACCTATGGTCACTTCCCCAATTGGGTTCGACTCTTGATACAGTACTTGTTCCCACTCAGACAGATCCGCTTCTGGGCAATCTAAGTAAAAACGGCGACAAATAATATTGTCTAAATCTTGCGACTTTAATAACGCCGGAATTTTGTAAATGCTGTCGACGTCTTGCAGTGAGATAACCGCTTTTTCTTCAACATTGGTGAATAGTGCTATTTTAGCGCGCTCGTTGGCCGGCAATTTACACGCCGAACGGCATACCAGCACATCAGGCTGAATACCGATGGAACGAAGCTCTTTCACCGAGTGCTGCGTAGGCTTGGTTTTCACTTCTCCTGCAGGGCCTAAGAAAGGCACTAGCGTTAAGTGCATGAACAGCGCATTTTCACGTCCAAGCTCGGTACCAAGCTGACGGATTGCTTCTAGGAAAGGTTGTGATTCAATATCACCAACCGTGCCGCCAATTTCCACGATGGCCACATCATGCCCTTCGGCACCTTCAATTACGCGGCGTTTAATATCATTGGTGATATGTGGAATAACCTGAATGGTGGCGCCTAGGTACTCACCACGGCGCTCACGGCGCAACACATCTTCGTATACGCGTCCTTGAGTGAAGTTGTTGCGGCTGGTCATTTTGGTGCGGATAAAGCGCTCGTAGTGACCTAGGTCAAGGTCTGTTTCAGCCCCGTCTTCGGTAACAAACACTTCACCGTGTTGGATCGGGCTCATAGTGCCCGGGTCAACGTTGATATAAGGATCCAGCTTTAAGATGGTCACCTTTAAGCCACGTGCTTCTAAAATTGCGGCCAAAGACGCTGCGGCAATACCTTTACCCAACGAGGAAACCACCCCGCCCGTAACGAAGATAAATTTTGTACTCATGCGAACCCTAAGATATCAGGAAATGGATTAAATAGAATCAAGACGGGGCGATAGTATAGCAAAGCCACCTGCGCCAATCCAGTTTAAATTGGCCTACGGGTGCGGCCTTACTCTTGTGATTTGACCTTTTGCCACGCTGCTTCCATTTGCGCTAATGAGGCGTCCTTGAGGCTGTGCTGCTGCTCATTGATGTGTACTTCCACTTGGTTGAATCGCTTAGTGAATTTGCGATTGGCTTGGCGCAGTAACTGCTCAGGGTCACGACCAAGATGGCGAGCGACATTAACGGTGGCAAACAGCAAATCACCAATTTCTTCAGCACTGTGATCGCTGTGTGGGTCAATGTTGATGGCCTCACGCACTTCCTCGACCTCTTCATTCACCTTATCCAAAGCGCCGCTAATGCAGGGCCAATCAAAGCCCACACTGGCGACCCGCTTTTGAATTTTGTGAGCCGCACTGAGCGCTGGAAGATTGCTAGGAATATCGTCTAGAAGCTGCTTTTGCCCTTGCGCTTGGCGCTGCTGATGCTTGCGCTGCTCCCAATTTCCGGGCTCGGCTTCATCGGCAAAAATATGACCATGACGCTGCTTGAGCTTACGATTTAAACCACTGACGATGTCTTGAAAATCAAACAGCTGCTGTTCTTTTCCCAGTTGCGCATAAAAAATCACCTGAAATAACAGGTCGCCAAGCTCGGCTTTAAGGGCAGTAAAATCACCACGCTCTATGGTGTCGGCGACCTCATAGGCTTCCTCAAGAGTGTGCGGCACTATGGTGTGAAAATCTTGCCCCAAATCCCATTCGCAACCCGACTCAGGACAGCGCAGCTTGGCCATAATCGCCAATAGTTCATCAACAGAGCCCATTAGCTAGCTCCAACTCGGTTGGCATCGTACACGCCATCAATTTGCAGTAACTTCGTTAGCAGTCGATTGGTGCTGCTTAGGTCTGAGACCGCGATCTTCATCGAAAATATCGCCAGTTGCTTCTCATCAATAGTATTCACATTCATGCTCATCACATTGACCTTCTCATTGGCGAGCACCGCGCTGATATCGCGAATTAACCCTTGGCGATCGTTGGCCTCGACCTTAATTGACAGAGCAAAGTCTTGGCTGGTTTTTTGCGACCAACTGACCTCCACAATGCGCTCGGGGTGACGCTCTTGTAGCTGCGCAAATTGCTCACAATCACTGCGATGCACCGCGATGCCTCGACCCTGAGTAATATAGCCACAAATGCTATCGCCTGGCACCGGCTCACAGCAACCTGCCATATGGCTCATCAGCGAGCCAACACCGTCAACCACGATGCCATTTTTATCGCCTTTGTGATTACCTCGGTGCGGCTTAAACTTGATTTGTGGTTCGCTTTCACCTTTGTTTTGCACAAAGTTAAGCAGCTGATTTAGACGCACATCACCGGCACCGATAGCGACCAAGAGGTCATCAAGAGCTGAGAAATTAAAACGTTTAATCGCCGGCTCAAGATCTTTGTATTGAATGTCGAGCTTTTGCAGCTCGCCATCGAGAATATCCTTACCAGCTTGTAAGTTTTTGTCTCGATCTAGCTGCTTAAACCAGTGATGGATCTTTGAACGTGCTCGTGAGGAGCGGATATACCCCAAGCTAGGGTTAAGCCAATCACGGCTCGGATTGGGCTCTTTTTGGGTAAGAATTTCGACCTGATCACCAGTTTGTAACTGGTAGGTGAAAGGCACAATTTTGCCAAATACCTTAGCGCCAACACAACGATGACCAACGTTGGAGTGAATGTAATAGGCAAAATCCAAGGGGGTTGCCCCATGGGGTAAATCAAAAATATCGCCGCGCGGGGTGAACACGTACACCCGGTCTTCGACCACCTGGTTTTTCAACTCGTCCGCTAGGTCGGTGCCATCCACAACTTCTTCTTGCCACTGCAGAATCTTCTGCAACCAATTAATTTTTTGCTCGTAACCCGAGTCCCGACCAGGCAGTGCACCTTCTTTATACATCCAATGTGCCGCCACACCTAGCTCCGCATCCTCATGCATTTGCTGGGTACGGATCTGAATTTCTACGGTTTTTCCTTCCGGCCCGAAGACCACGGTATGAATGGATTGATAGCCGTTCGGTTTGGGTGTGGCAACATAGTCGTCAAACTCTTTGGGTAAATGACGCCAACTGGTATGTACTATACCTAAGGCACCGTAACAATCTTGAATTTCATCGACGATGATGCGCATGGCACGAATGTCGAATAACTGATCAAACTCGTAGTTCTTTTTGCTCATTTTCTTAAAAATACTGAAAATGTGCTTCGGGCGGCCATATACCTGCGCCTGAATTCCCGCTTGGGTAAGCTTGTCCTCTACCTGCTTGACCATATCGCGCATATACGCTTCACGGTCTAAGCGTTTTTCTTCTAGTAACTTAGCAATGCGTTTGTAGGTTTGTGGATGCAAGTAGCGAAAAGCTAAATCTTCCAGCTCCCACTTTAACTGACCAATACCAAGACGGTTTGCAAGTGGGGCAAAGATATTTGCGGTTTCTTTGGCGGCAATTACGCGCTCTTCTTCTTCGGCATTTTTCACTTCACGCAAATAGCAAACCTGCTGCGCGAGTTTAATCACCACCGCGCGAACATCTTCCACCATTGCCAACAGCATACGGCGAATTTTATCCACCTGCACTTGGCCGCTGCCAGCATGAGCCAAGGTGCTGATGGTCGCCATTTGCTCCACCCCTTTGAGTAACAGACCCACGTCTTTGTTGAAGGTGTTGCGAGTGTCTTCAATATCAATACAACCAGCAAGGAAATAGGGCGTTAGGTAGGCCGTCGCCAATGAATTGGCGTCCAGGTTTAACTGCGCCAAAATTTCTACCATCTCTAAGGCAAGACGGTCATGCTCGGCGCACTGGCGCTCACCACAATAGTCGGCGGCCGCTTTCACTAACGCATGCTTGTCATCGCTCAGAGCTAGTTGATTTAGCGCCGTATCAAAGCTCTCTATCTGTGCTGTACGGTGTGATTGTCTGGTTGCCACCATGGCCGCAACTACCCCCGTTCGAATAAGGCCATTGTTTCAATATGCCCGGTATGCGGAAACATATTCATTGTCCCAAGCTTAGTTAGCTGGTGTCCGCTGGCGAGTATAATTTTACTGTCTCTAGCCAGAGTAACGGGATCGCACGACACGTACAAGATACGTTTAAACTGATTGCACGGTAATTGCGCAAGCACCGCTTCAGCCCCAGTGCGAGATGGATCGAGGATCAGCACATCAAGCTCACTGGAAAACCACTGTGCTTGCGCTAATGGCTGCGTGAGGTCGCTGCAATGAAAATCACAGTTATCAATGCCATTATGCTGAGCATTATCGCGCGCATGGGAGACGGCCGATTCAACTCCTTCGACACCCGTAACATGCTGTGCTTGCATGGCCGCTAACAACGAGAAATTACCCACCCCGCAAAACAAATCTAATACCCGCTCATGCGCCGCTAAATTAAGCCATGACATGGCTTGCGTGAGCATTTTGTCGTTGACCTCGGCATTGACTTGAATGAAATTTTGCAAACCAAAGCCAAGGCGGAGCTGACTACTTTCCAGCTCATAGTAAGTGCTAAGCAAGCCCTGCTGCGCTTCACTTTGCCAAACAAGTTGCCAATTGTGCTGTTGCGCTTGCGCGTTTATATCTTCACGCAGTGTTTGCGCTATTGCCTTAGTGTGGCGTACAACAATGAAATTATGCTCTTTGGCACTCACCAACTGTAAATGGGTAATACAGCGCAAAGCACGATGCGCACCAATAACATCACGAAAGAAGTCAAAGACACCCATAAACCCTGCATCAAGCACCGGGCAAGCAACAATATTAGTGATCTGTTTTGACCCCTGCTGGCGAAAGCCGACTTTGATGGTATCTTGCTTATTATCACAATATACACTGACCCGGGCACTACGACGATAATGCCAAGGTGAGCTATCAATGGGACTCTGCCATGGCAATGAACTGAGCCCAGTGAACTTATGAAATAACGCCGCTAACGCTTTTTGTTTTTCAGCCAACTGTGCACTTGCCTCGAGGTGCTGCAAGTTACAACCACCACAGTGCTGGTAGTGTTGGCACTTTGGCTCCACTCGTTCAGCACTGGGGCTTAATACTTTCACACAGCGTGCTTCAGCGTAATTCTTTTTATCGCTGAGTATTTCTGCTTTGACTTGCTCCGAGCCGAGCGCCCCGGCAACAAAGATCACTTTACCTTTATCTTTGGCGACACCGCGACCATGGTGGTCGAGTCCAGATATCGACAAGGTACGAAAGCGCTGACTGACTGATTTTTTTGTGGGCTTAAAGAACTTCGCCATTGACTACCCTAATTAACATTGCGAAAGGCCTGTGAAAGCTATAACCTAAACCTATCACAGACAAAAAATATGGTTGATTATGAACCGATTAGGCCTGCGGGACTCGGTATTGATCCTGACCTTGGTGCCTACTGTGGTGATTGGTCTGTTACTTGGCGGTTATTTTACTATAAATCGCTACCTTGAGCTGGATGAATTTCTTATCGAGCAAGGTAATACGATCATCGAGCCCTTAAGTATAGCGCTGGAAAACCCATTGGCGAACAACGACCAAGGCGCACTTGAGCGCATCGCCAGGCATATTCATAACAAACACTCACCTCTTATTAAGTCCGTTGCTATTTTCGATAGCAATGATGAACTGGTGTTGGCCAGCAACTTACACCGTGAGTTTGCGCGTTTAACCCAAGTACCGACACTTGATAATAAAACCAGTAGCAAAACGACCCGGGAAGGTGATTTTCTGGTTATCTACCATGGCATACTTGACCCCAATGCGCCGAGTCACCAGCCTTTTAAAACTAATGGCATTGTCATGGTGCAATTCAATCGCCAAGTTGCGGTAGTCGAGCAGCAAAAGGCGGTGCTGATCAGTGCTGCGGTCATTCTGCTAGCCATTGGCTTTGCCGTGGTGATATCGATTCGTTTGAGCCGTATGATCACTCAGCCACTGTCGCGTTTAGTTCAAGCAACCCAAGAAGTCGCTCATGGGAAAGAGGCCGACAATATTCAAAAGCCAATGCAGGGCGAGCTCGAACAGCTACGCCAAGGGTTGCTGCATATTAACCAGCATATGGCCGAAGAAAAGGATGAGATGCAGCGTCATATTGACCAAGCCACTGCTGATTATCAAGAAACCCTCGAGCAGTATGAGATGCAAAACATCCAGCTCAATATCGCCAAACGTGATGCATTGGCTGCCAACCAAGTTAAATCAGACTTCTTAGCGAAAATGAGTCATGAACTGCGCACCCCACTGAACGGAGTCATTGGGTTTGCCCGCCAGCTATATAAAACACCACTGAATAAAAACCAAAAAGATTACCTCGATACCATTGAGCTCTCAGCGAATAGCCTGTTGACAATCATCAGTGATATTCTCGATTTTTCTAAACTCGAAGCTGGCGCCATGGAACTGGAAAGCATTCAATTCCAAATCCGTGATGCCGTTAATGAAGTGCTCACCTTATTAGCCCCCGGCGCTCATGAAAAGAACCTGGAGTTGTCTATTCACGTCAATCCAAACGTGCCCGATCACCTTGTTGGCGACCCCACACGCTTTCGGCAAATACTGACTAACTTAGTCAGTAATGCCATTAAATTTACCGAACACGGCGAAGTCAATATTGATATTAGTAGCCGGTTGTTGAACGACGAACGTGTCTCATTGTTAATATCCGTTAAGGATACGGGCGTGGGCATCGCCATGGACAAGCAAGACACTTTGTTTACGCCCTTTGGCCAGGCCGACTCTTCCATTACCCGAAAATTTGGCGGCACAGGTCTCGGCCTTATCATTACCAAACACTTAGTCGAGGCTATGGGCGGTCGCATCACCCTAAACTCGGCTCCCGGCAAGGGCACCTGTTTTACCTTCAACGCCGTGTTCAAAGTACCTGAACACCACTTTGAACTTGACCTGCCTTGTGCTTCGTTGGTCAATAAGCGGGTGCTGTATTTCGAGCAGAACGAACACAGTTATATGGCAACCAGCAGTATTTTGGCGGCTTGGGGCGTGCATTTAACCGGGTGCCGCACCATAGAAGAGCTCGAGCAGGCTGCCAGTAACGCATTCAACTACGATATCTGCGTGCTTGGCGACCCCGGCGGCGCAGAGTCCATGGCCAGAATGAAGCAGCTCATTGCCATTGCTCGTCAATGCAGTGACTACCTCTACTTATTACTCAACACAGTGTCACATAATATGCGTGAGGCACTCGTTGGCAGTGGTGCCGATGGGTGTCTTAGTAAGCCAATCAACCATCGCAAATTTTGCGAAATGTTGGCCGCGCCATTTCGCTTGGATCACCCAACTATTCATACTCACGACCATCATACGACCCGTTTGCCACTCAAAGCCTTGGTGGTCGATGACAATGATGCCAACCTAAAACTGATCTGTGCCTTACTCGAAGAGCAAGTGGAAAGTCTAGATACCGCATATAACGGCGCGCAAGCGGTCGAAGTATGTAAAAGCCATCGTTACGACTTAATTTTTATGGACATTCAAATGCCGATTATGGATGGCATTACCGCGTGTAAACTAATCTTAGAGTCATCTCTGAATGAAGACACCCCGATTATTGCGGTCACTGCTCATGCCTTAGATGGTGAAAAGGAGCAGTTAAAACATGTCGGCTTTGCCAGTTACCTTACTAAACCGTTAGATGAGGATATGCTCAGCGATGCTCTATTGCATTATGCCCCCAATGACAAGCTTGCTCGAGAGCGCGTCAGTGCTAAGCCGCCACTAAGCGAGCCTCCCTTTATCAGCAATAGTTTAAATTGGGAGCTGGCATTGCAACGAGCCGGTGGCAAGGAAGATTTGGCCCAAGAGATGCTGAATATGTTGCTATTAAGTATTCCTGAAACACTGAACCTTATCGAAGAGGCGATGGCAAAAGGTGACCATGAACGTTTGCTGTCGATAATCCATAAGTTTCATGGTGCTTGTTGCTATACCGGTGTGCCTAAGCTGAAAAAACTCGCCGAGCTGATTGAAACCGCAATGAAAGAAAAAGCCAGCATTAATGATATTGAGCCCGAGCTGTTAGAGCTACAAGACGAGTTAAGCAATTTGATGGCTGACGCCGGTTTAGAGAAAAGCAGCTCATCTTGACTGTACTGATACGTGAAGGCAGTGCATTAAGCATTGCCTTGCACTTGTCGCCAGTGCTTTATCCTTGGTACTAATGCCTGCCAATGACGGTGCAAATAGCGACGATAACAAAGCGAGTACAGATACAGTAACGCCCGCCTTAGCGGTATGCGTGCGCTAAGTACATGCGCTTTGACTGCGCTGATAAGCCACTGCTCATCAAAACCACTCCAGTGCCCAGCAGGTGATAATAAGTTTCGCCACAGCACTGGAGCAACTTCATAATGTAAAATAAAGGCAAGTTCATTGAGGCTGTAAGGTGAGTGCGCACAGCACCGGGCGATAGCATCATAGTGTTCACTCACTGCAGTATCTAAAAACAATTCCGACAGCGCCAGCCAAACAGGTGCCCTGTTATCGAGATCGGTTGAGACGCTGCGCATGTTATGTTTACTTCAGCAACTGCAAAGCACTCATACCACCGAACTGGGCAGCACCAGTGCTTTAGGGTCTAATTACGCCCGCGCTTCTAACATCAAGCGCTTCATGTCACGAACCGCTTTTTCCATGCCATCAATGGCCGCACGAGCAATAACGGCGTGACCAATATTAAGCTCATAGATTTCTTCCATCGCAGCAATTGGCTTCACATTATGATAGTGCAAGCCATGTCCCGCATTGACGATGAGTCCTTGATTATGAGCATAACGCACACCCTCACGAATAATTTCTAGTTCCTTCGCTTGTTGCTGGTCATTCTCGGCATCAGCATAGGCTCCGGTGTGAATTTCAATATAGGGTGCCGCCGCTTTCACACTGGCGTCAATTTGCGCTTTATCGGCATCAATAAATAGACTGACTTTGATACCCGCAGCCGTAAGTCGTTTAACCGCGTCGGCAACTTTATCGAATTGACCGACCACATCAAGCCCCCCTTCGGTGGTGAGCTCCTCACGCTTTTCTGGTACTAGGCATACAAACGCGGGTTGTACCTCAAGGGCAATGGCCAGCATCTGTTCAGTCACCGCCATTTCTAAGTTCATGCGGGTTTGAATGGTGTCTTTCATCACATACACATCGCGGTCTTGGATATGACGACGGTCTTCGCGCAGGTGGATAGTAATACCATCAGCGCCCGCATGCTCAGCGATTGCTGCGCCATGGGCAGGATCAGGGTAACGAGTGCCACGCGCCTGGCGCAAGGTGGCGATATGATCAACGTTAATGCCTAATAGAATTTCTTTCATTGCTGCCTTACCTTGATTTAAATAATTCTCTGCTTTTCAATGGCTTATTGCCTAGCAAGGGTTTAAGTAGAAAGCGACAAAAATGCTTCGCCGCCTGTTGAATTTCAGGATCGGTAAACTCACGCGCAGCCATTGCAAGCACTTGCTTACCGCTAAAACCATAGCCATATTTAGGCTGTTGTTGCATCACCCACCCTTGCTCTGGATAGTAGTCATAATGACAATCAGCGCTGATTTCTTTACCGATATTATCGTATTCAAAATCAACACCATAACCCAAACTTTCCAATAAGGTGAGCTCGTAATGGCGTAAGCTCGCTGCCATGTGGTTAGTGGCCGCCAAGGCCTTGAGCTGCGCTTGATAAAGGTCGTACACCTGCTCCAGCGGCTCGTTCAAAGGTACGATACGCACGGCCAACTCGTTCATGTAAAAACCACAATATAGTTTGTCACCAATTAAAGCGGGCTGTGAGCCTGATAGTTCGAAATGCTGCAAATACTTAAGATCGCCGCCGCCTTGATAGCGTATGAGCAAAGGTTGGAAAGGCTGTAACTGAGCCTTATGTTTTACGGCGTGTTTACCACTGATGCGCACGATCATGCGCATCATACCACGGTGTTGTACTAAAAAATCAGCGAGCCACTGCGAGTCACTAATGGCTCGACGATGAAGTAAAAAGGCACGGTCAAAACCGGCTTCCATCGGCGTTTAATCTTCGCCATAACCTAAGCTGCGCAGTGCTCTCTCGTCATCTGCCCAACCTGATTTGACCTTCACCCAAAGCTCTAAAAACACTTTATTATCGAGCATATGCTCAAGGTCTTTACGTGCTTCTCGGCCGATAGTTTTTAACTTTTCACCTTTGTTACCGATCACCATACGTTTTTGCGTTTCGCGCTCAACAAGGATCAGTGCATTAATATGCCATACACCATTGTCTTGCCACTTAAACTGTTCAATCTCTACAGTAACCGAGTAAGGCAGCTCATCACCCATAAAGCGCATCAGCTTTTCACGCACTACTTCAGCAGCTAAAAACCGCATTGAGCGATCGGTAATATAATCTTCTGGAAAGTAGAACTCACTTTCTGGCAAACGAGCACATACCTCTGTTTTGATCAAATCAAGGTTGCGGTTGTGTTTTGCCGATACTGGAATAATGCCAGCAAAATCGCCTTTCTCACTGAGCCACTTAATGTGCGGCAAAATCAGGTTGTTGTCTTTAACTTGGTCGGTCTTATTGATCACGACCAACACCGGGGTTTTGCCGCCACTGACTTTGCTGAGTACCATTTCATCATCATCAGTCCAATGCGTCCCCTCAACAACAAAAATAACCAATTCAACATCACCAATTGAGCTTGATGCTGCGCGGTTCATTAGCCGGTTGATGGCACGTTTTTCCTCTACGTGTAAGCCAGGTGTGTCAACGTAAACAGTTTGGTAATTATCTTCGGTGTGGATACCCATAATGCGATGGCGCGTGGTCTGTGGCTTACGCGAGGTAATACTGACCTTTTGCTCAACAATTTTATTAAGCAAGGTCGATTTTCCTACATTGGGGCGGCCAACGATGGCGACCATACCGCAATGGGTATTTGTTTGCATATCAGCTGTCATTCTTTAACATCTTTAAGGCTTTTTCCGCCGCTTTTTGCTCTGCTTTACGGCGTGAACTGCCTACAGAAATAATGCTGTCCATGCCTTCAACAATACATTCAACCGTGAATGTTTGATTGTGCGCTTGACCTTTTGTATCAATCACAGTGTAGCCCGGCAAGGGAAGTTTGCGCGCCTGTAAAAACTCTTGCAGTAGAGTTTTTGGATCTTTTTGATTCATTCCTGGGGAAATTGACTCAAGGCGAGTGGCATACCAGCTTAGTACTAGGTCACGGCAGGTATCGATATCGGAGTCTAAGAACACCGCACCGATGATCGCTTCTACCGCATCAGCTAATGTAGACTCACGGCGATAACCGCCGCTTTTTAGCTCACCGGGTCCCAAGCGCAGGTAATCACCTAATTCAAATTCAACGCCAAATTCGGCAAGTGTTTGCCCACGAACCAAGGTCGAGCGCATACGGCTCAAATCGCCCTCTCGCGCTTTGGGAAACTTGTGGTACAACGCATCGGCAATAACAAAGCTAAGGATAGAGTCACCTAAGAACTCTAGGCGCTCGTTATGCTGGCCTTTATGGCTGCGGTGTGTAAGGGCTTGCTCTAGTAAGTTTTGCTCACTAAAGGTATAACCAATTTTTTTATAAAGTTCTGCTACGTTTTTCTTCATTGTTACTGAATATTACCTAGGCGTTCGAATCGTACGCCGGTTGGAACCCAACTTGGAAGCGCGCTATCTGGTTCATGTTCAAATTCAAAACTCATCCAAATAAACACGGCCTTACCGACAAGGTTAGCCTCAGGTACAAACCCCCAAGCGCGTCCATCTTGACTGTTATCGCGATTGTCACCCATCATAAAATAATGGCCTTCGGGAACAATCCATTCATCAATTTTTGATCCCTGCTGGCGATAATATTTGCTCTTAAATTCTGGCAAAGTTGGGTTAATCAGAATGTCATGCTCAACTTCGCCCAAACTCTCTTGCAGCCGCACCAGCGATTGTCCTCTGAGCGAGAACTCATCCTTATTGATGATCTCTAGCGCAATTTTATTATATTCGCCACATTGCAATGCACCTTGAGTACGCTCACCCTCAGCGCAGTTTGGTTTGATATACAGCTGCTTATTGCGATACACAATGGCATCGCCAGGCAGCCCAATGACACGTTTAATAAAGTCTAATTTAGGATCTGGTGGAAACTTAAATACCGCAATATCGCCGCGCTCCGGCTTGCCGGTCTCAATAAGTTCACTGCGCCAGACCGGGTCTTTAACGCCGTAGGAGTATTTCTGTACGAGGATAAAGTCCCCCACCAAAAGAGTCGGCATCATTGACCCCGATGGAATTTGGAAGGGTTCAAAAATGAAAGAGCGAAACACCGTAATGATAGCGATCATCGGGAAAATCGACTTAGCATGCTCGGTAAGCACAGGCTCAGGTGCGATTTCTTGCTTCAACTCTTCATCAAGTTCTTTACCCGCCGCCCCTTCAGCTAGGGCTATACGCTCTTTACGTTTAGGTGCATATACAAGATGGTCAACCAACCAAATTAACCCAGAGCCAAGGGTTAATAACACCAAAAATATGGAGAAATATCCGGCCATCAGAGGCATTTCCTTTTGTTATTATTTGCCAACTTTTAAAATTGCTAAGAAGGCATCTTGTGGCACTTCCACATTACCAAGCTGCTTCATACGCTTTTTACCTTCTTTTTGCTTCTGCAAGAGCTTTTTCTTACGGCTCACGTCGCCACCATAACATTTAGCGATTACGTTTTTACGCAACTGCTTAACTGTTGAGCGAGCAATAACGTGATTGCCAATAGCCGCTTGAATTGCGATATCAAACATCTGCCTTGGGATAAGTTCGCGCAGTGCTTCTGCAAGCTCACGACCTCGCCCTTGAGCATTATCGCGGTGACAAATCATCGCAAGGGCATCAACACGGTCGCCGTTAATAAGAATATCGACCCGCACCATGTCTGAGGTACGGAATTCTTTAAAGTTATAATCCAGAGAGGCAAAACCACGGCTGGTCGACTTAAGCTTATCGAAGAAATCCATCACCACTTCGGCCATCGGCAGCTCGTAAGTAATAGCCACTTGGTTACCATGATAATTCATACGCGTTTGCACGCCGCGCTTATCAACACACAAAGTAATAACGCTGCCTAAGTATTCTTGTGGCACAAGAATATTGGCCTCAACAATAGGCTCACGAATTTCAAGAATATCGTTTACAGCAGGCAACTGCGATGGGTTATCAATCTGAATCGTGCCGTCTTTGGTCTCAACCTCATAGATTACCGTAGGCGCGGTTGTAATGAGGTCAATATCATATTCACGCTCTAAGCGTTCTTGGATGATTTCCATGTGCAACATGCCCAGGAAGCCACAACGGAAACCAAAACCTAATGCGGTTGAGTTCTCCGGTTCGAAGAACAGCGATGCATCATTGAGGCTGAGCTTATCAAGAGCATCACGAAATGCCTCGTATTGATCCGAAGAGATCGGGAACATGCCTGCATATACCTGTGGCTTAACGCGCTGGAAGCCAGGTAAACGCTCTTGTGCTGAGTTTTTCGCCAAAGTAATCGTATCACCGACTGGCGCACCATGGATTTCTTTAATACCGGCGATGACAAAGCCTACTTCGCCCGTTTTCAGTGTGCCAGTATTAGTTTGTTTAGGGGTAAAGATACCCACCTTGTCAGCAATATGAACTTGCTCGTTCGACATGATTTTAATCTTGTCGCCCGTTTTCAGCTCGCCTTGAACAATACGCACCAAAGACACAACGCCTTGATAAGGGTCAAACCACGAGTCGACAATAAGTGCTTTAAGAGGCCCGTCGGTGTCGCCCTGCGGTGGCGGGATATCGCGAACGATGCGTTCTAGCACATCGTCAATGCCAATTCCTGTTTTTGCACTGCACTGCACTGCATCAGTGGCATCAATCCCGACAATGTCCTCTATTTCTTCGGCAACACGCAGTGGATCTGCTTGTGGTAGGTCTATTTTATTAAGAATAGGCACCACTTCTAAGTCCATTTCAATGGCAGTGTAACAGTTGGCTAAGGTTTGTGCTTCAACACCCTGGCCAGCATCAACAACAAGCAACGCGCCTTCACAGGCCGCAAGAGAACGCGATACTTCATAGGAGAAGTCAACGTGCCCTGGGGTGTCGATAAAATTAAGCTGATAAGTTTCACCGTCTTTGGCGGTGTAATTCAAGGTTACACTTTGCGCTTTGATGGTAATACCACGCTCACGCTCGAGGTCCATTGAATCCAGAACTTGCTGCTGCATTTCGCGGTCGGTTAACCCGCCACATACTTGGATCAAACGATCGGAAAGGGTCGATTTACCATGGTCGATATGGGCGATAATCGAAAAGTTACGGATATGCTTCATAAATTGGATTCTGACTTCTTAAACTTGAGCTCGTGTAAATAAAGGCCCAATTTTACCTTTAATTGACGCTAATCACCAACTCTTTGCGAAATAGGTAGGCTCAAAGGGTAAATTTTTAATACTTTTACATCATGAACAACCTGCGCAAGACGTTGTTTTGCCATGACAAAGCCAACGAAACCGGCCACCACAGCAGTGCCAATTTGCGCCAGTTCGCCTAAGCCTAAAACACTTTGCACAAGCACGGCGCTCACCAATGCCGCCAACAATGGCCAGATATAAACAACAAACGAACTGCTGACAATGTGGGAGTCATCTAAGGCCAACTTCACTTTTTGCCCTACAACGACAGGTTCAGAAAATTGATACGGGAAGGTTTTTTTGTCGGTTTTGAATAACTTGGCAAAGATTTGCGCGCCACATTTACCGTTGCACCCTGCACAAGCTGGCTTTTGTTCGCTTTTTAAAAAGGCGATATCTCCTTTCACTGATACCACCGTTAGGGTTTGCTCTATCATAATCTACAGAGGGCGCTGGACAGATTCGGCAATATTTTTCGCGGTTGCCGTCGGAATATTTCCTATCACCGAAACATCGTAAGCTCCGGCATTATGAATATACACGGTAGTTGCTCCCGAGGTCAGTGCACCACTAGGACGCTGACTAGCTAGAGGCCGCTGCACAAACACCGAGACATCAACTAAGCCGTCAGAGTAAAGGTAGTAGTCGGCCAGCTCATTATTCATGTTCAGTTTATGGCGGTCGGCTTTCAGCAGTTCAAATCCTTGCGGCAGCCATCCGATACTCCAGCTACTTTCACCGCTTTGCCCATCTAGTTTCGGCAGCGGCGTGGGAAATTCACGTTGACTGATTTCCACCAGCTCCGGAGCGGGTTGCTCGGTCACACTGATATGGCTTAACTGTAACTGCTCTAGCAACTCACCACTGTGATTCACATAAGCGGATTTGAGCAATAACGAGGTCTCAGTATCCAACCATAACCAGTAATTGTACTTATCTTGGTCTTTCGCCTCGATGCGAATTTGCTGTGCCGGTCGCCCAGCGATACGTCCTTTATTTCCAAGCACAAAGCGGTAGTTGCTTTGCAACTTATCAATATCGCTAAATAAGACTTCGGGAATAGGCCCAGCGATGGTATTAGTAGCGATTGAATATGGCTGATTTTGCGGCTCGTAATAGGTGACCTGATCATCAACTCGCACCATTTCCAAGCCGGCACCATTTAACAGCGTAAGAAGCTCTAACTCCTGCTCTTGATAAATACCATGGCTCCAACGATAAGGCTCCATGGCACGGTCTTTGACGACCACGAAAGAAGCAACAAAGTTGCGCTGCTTAACGGCCGTAGCCATGTTATCCAACCACTGTTTAGCGGTCATCTCGGACATGGCCAACGCAGGAGTCAGCCACAGACTAAAAAGCGCAACATACAGGTACTTCATTACTTGTTACTGATCCTTTTTACTTTGTGACTCGTCGTTAGCAGCGATGCGCGCCGCTTCACGGGTTTGTCGCTGGTGCTCCATAACAAGCGCACCAATACGCTGCTTCTGCAAATCTCTTAAACCACGCTCGGCGTTATCAAGCGCCGGCTCCGAAGAATAACTTACCGGCGATGCGGAGCCTAAAAAGGGCTGCGATTGCAATGGTGGCAAGTCGCTTTGCTCTGAACCAGAAGTGCCATATTGTTGCACACCCACTACAGCAACCACTGCAACACTTGCGGCAATCGCTGTTTGGGCGATACCACGCCACCATCCACCAGAAATAACCTGAGCGCTTTGCTGTGATGCGGCTGGCTGTTGTTGTGCTTGTTGTTGGCCGAATTCAGCATGGACAGGTTCGTTTTCTAATTGCTTAGCAACCGAAGCGGCAATATCTAATTGAATTGAAGGCGCGGTCTCTGAGCGCATCGCGTCGCCAATCAGGCTGTAGCGGGCTAAGGTTTGCGAATCAATATCGTCAGTTTGGACATTGTCCAAAGACACTTCGTTGTCAACCAAAGCAGAGACAAACGCCTTATCCTGCTCACTACACTTTGCTTTAGTCATATTAAGACTCACCTATTAACGGAGTTAACTTATTATCTATCGCTTCTCGGGCTCGAAATATACGCGAACGTACCGTACCCACAGGGCAATCCATCACCGCAGCGATTTCCTCGTAGCTCATCCCCTCTAGCTCCCGCAGAGTGATGGCCGTTTTTAAATCTTCTGGTAGCTTATCTATGGTTGCAAAAATAACGTCTCTGACTTCGTCACTCAGAAGCAAATTCTCGGGCGTTGAATTTGAGCGCAATAAATCAGCGCCCTCGTAAAACTCTGCTTCATCTGCATCTACATCATTCGCAGGCGGCCGACGACCCTGCGCTACCAAGTAATTTTTCGCGCAGTTGACCGCAATACGGTATAACCAAGTGTAAAACGCACTGTCGCCCCGAAAGTTCGGCAGGGCCCGGTAGGCTTTAATAAACGCCTCCTGAGCTACATCTGCAACATCACCTTGGTTGGCAACGTAACGAGAAATCAATCCTGCAACCTTATTCTGATATTTGGTGACCAACAGGTTATAAGCATTTTTATCTCCTTGTTGAACCTTTCTTACCAGCGCTAAATCCAAATCCTGCTCGCTCATTCGAGCCGGTACTCCTCTGCGTTGTCGTGCTTTTCTTGCTGCATCTTTGCTACCAAATACACTGTGTCTGACCTGAGTAAAATGAAAAAGTTCGCGCTTGAGCAAATATTTTTGCATTGGCAAGCAACTAAAGTCGTGTGACACCCGTAAATATGATACATATAGAGCCACGTAGGTATAAAAACCTCAAGCCACATTATAACATGAACCCAAACAAACAACATCACAGCGACGTTACCGTCATAGGTAGCGGTGCCGCTGGTTTATCACTGGCCTTGTCACTTGCCAACCATTGCCAAGTTACGGTTATCAGTAAAGGTGCACTGCGAGAAGGGTCGACTTTATATGCCCAAGGCGGTATTGCTGCCGTTTTCGACAAGCAAAACGACAGCATTGAGTCGCACGTTGAAGACACCTTAGAAGCGGGTGCTGGGCTGTGCGATCGTGAGGCCGTGCATTACACAGCGTCGAATGCGAAGGCTTGTATGCGTTGGCTAATAGAGCAAGGCGTTCCTTTTGATATGGAAACCGATGACAAAGGTCATGAGCGTTACCATTTAACTCGGGAAGGTGGACACAGCCATCGCCGTATTCTGCACGCCGCCGATGCCACCGGTAAAGCAGTGCAAACAACGCTGATTGAGCGGGTGCAAGCACACCCTAATATTACCTTGCTAGAGAATTACAACGCCATCGACCTTATTACCGACGCCAAACTTGGGCGCGACGGCAAACATTGTCATGGCGTGTATGTTTATAACCGTGCCAAAGAGCAAGTAGAAATTCTCAGCGCTCGCTTTATTGCTTTGGCCACCGGCGGCGCCAGTAAGGTGTATTTGTATACCTCGAATCCTGATGTTGCCAGTGGCGATGGCATTGCCATGGCGTGGCGAGCAGGCTGCCGAGTGGCTAACATGGAGTTTAACCAGTTTCATCCCACAAGCTTGTATCATCCAAAATTACAGAACTTTTTAATTACCGAGGCAATGCGCGGTGAGGGAGCTTATTTATTGCGCCCAGATGGTACACGCTTTATGCCGGAGTTTGACGAACGCGCCGAGCTAGCCCCTCGCGATGTCGTAGCCAGAGCCATTGATTTTGAAATGAAGCGTTTAGGGGCTGATTGCGTCTATTTAGACATCTCCCATCGTGATAAAGAATTTATCATCGAGCACTTCCCCACCATTTACGCCAAGTGCCTAAGTGTGGGAATCGATATCACCAAAGAACCCATTCCGGTAGTCCCTGCAGCGCACTACACCTGTGGCGGCGTGATGACCGACTTTAACGGCAAAACCGACTTGGACAATCTCTATGCCATTGGCGAGGTCGCCTACACGGGTCTGCATGGAGCGAATCGCATGGCTAGCAACTCGTTGTTGGAGTGTATTGTCTTTGCCCAAGCTGCAGCCAAAGACATTGTCGCAAAATTGGGGTTACCCGCAGAGCCTAGCACCCTGCCCGATTGGGACGAAAGCCGGGTCACTAACTCCGATGAAGAGGTCGTCATTACCCATAACTGGCATGAGCTCAGGCTATTTATGTGGGATTACGTCGGCATTGTGCGCTCGACCAAACGCCTTGAGCGTGCACTACGTCGAGTAGAGTTATTGCAACAAGAGATCCATGAGTATTATGCGAATTTCCGAGTATGCAATAACTTATTGGAGCTACGTAACCTCGTCCAAGTTGCCGAGCTTATTATCCACAGTGCCTTAGCGCGCAAAGAAAGCCGAGGCCTACACTACACCTTGGACTACCCAGAGCGTTTACCGCATAGCCATATCACCGAGCTTAATCCTGCGACACTGGGTCGTTAAGGTTTTCGTTAACAGCCCGAGCTAAGTCACGAAACTGCTCGGGCGCCATCGCCTTATCCGCTATAAACACGTGCCGCTTGGCGCCGGTGTAGGTACTGTGCAAATGCAGCCATACCAGGCCATTGAAGACCTTAGTTCCCTTTAATAGCTTGCCACTGAGCTCAATGCCTTGGCCATGTAATTCTACTTGCTGATTGTCAATAGTAATAATGCCATAGCGCGGCCAGCAACGCTTATATACCCGCCAGCCATGCCAACTCGCGAGCATGAGCACAATTGCACATAGCAAAGCCCATAACCATTGCGGCTGACTAAACACGAGTATTATGTAGATAAGCCCGACTAGCCCCAATAATGGCCGGTGATTCGCCGTATTGGCAGAAAATACACCTCTATACACGTACGCGGTCTAGAATGATTTTAACCATACGCGCAAGGTCGGCGTCTTCGCATTGCTCATGACCCATAAACCAAGCAAATAAATCGGGATCATCAGCCGCCAACAAACGTTGAAACGTCGCCTTGTCATCATCATTAAGGGAGTCGTACGCCTCTTCAACAAAGGGCATAAACAACACATCAAGCTCAAGCATGCCTCTGCGACACGCCCAACGTAAGCGTGCTTTACTGTCTAACTTCGCCATGGTTTACCTCTTTATGATTTACTGCGCCGCAGTTTAGCAAAAACTGTTGCTACTCACAGCTATTTTGCGTCTATCGGGTGTCATCACTGCGACGCTTACGATACACTTGCGCTTGTCATTAGCTTGCGTACCTAAGGAGTCGTGTATGTCTGCATTTACTGTTTACGCAACAGATTATGTTGCGATCTACGTTAGTGGTGTTGATGCTAAATCTTACCTGCAAGGACAACTCACACAAGATATCAACCTTGTTGAGCCAAACACTTGGCTGTGGGCAGGGCAATGCAGTGCAAAAGGAAAGCTATGGGCCTGCTTTCGCATCGCAGCTTATCAGCAAGGCTATTTATTAATTTGTAGCGCCGATGAGGCCGAAGCAGCGCTGCGAGAGCTAAAGAAATATGCGGTATTTAGCCAAGTTGAAATCACCTCTATGACGCAACAGGTATCTGGCGTGTTAGGTGACAAACAAGCTCTAGGTTCGCACTTAGGAGTCAACCTTGATAATCCCGCGACCAACCTACCTGAAGGGTTGGTGCTCACTCTTGCCGATGACCGTTACCTTGTTGTAGCCGATGCCGACACCTTAACACCCGCGCACTCAAGCGAGGCTTTTTTGTGCGCGCAAATTAAGGCCGCAGAGCCCAGCTTATGTGCTGCCGCAATTGATGAATACGTCCCGCAAATGGTTAATTTACATGCGCTTGGCGGCATCAGCTTTAGTAAAGGCTGCTACACTGGTCAAGAGACTGTCGCGCGCATGAAGTACCTAGGTAAAAACAAACGCGCGATGTTCGTACTCTCTGCGCAAGCAGACAGCAAACTAGCGCCACCGCTCACAGAGGGTCAAGTACAGCCAGTGGATTTAGAACGTCAGGTCGGTGACAATTGGCGTCGCGGTGGCACCTTGATAGCACAAGCGGTTGATCAAGGCAGACTTTATGGCTTGGCCGTGTTGCCAAACGATCTTGAACTCGACAGTCAACTTCGTGCAAAACACGCACCTGAGGTGATGTTCAGTATTGAGCCACTCCCTTACTCACTCACTGAAGAATAATTGGGAAACGTTATGAATATAGCCGAGAAGAAAGTCGTAACTATGCACTACAGCGTAGTCGACAAAGCCGATAACACCATCGACAATACCTTTGATGGTGAGCCATTAGTCTTTATCGTTGGCACTGGCTTTTTGATCCCAGGCTTAGAGAATGCGCTAATTGGTAAACAAGCAGGTGATACCCTGAGTGTCGAAATCGCGCCGGAAGATGGCTATGGTGAGCGTCATGAGCAATTGATGCAGGCTGTACCTAAATCAATGTTCGATGGTATGGATATTGAAGTGGGCATGCAGTTCCGCGCCACCACTGATGACGGTGAGCAAACAGTTATTATCGTCGATATTCAAGGTGAAGATGTGATCGTTGACGGTAACCACCCACTTGCAGGTGTCCACCTAAAATTTGACGTGGAAATTGTAGATGTACGCGATGCCACCGCTGATGAATTAGCCCATGGCCATGTTCACGGCGAAGGGGGATGTGATCACGACCACGAATAGTTGTCTGTGACTCTTTAAAAAAAGGCGCTTAAGCGCCTTTTTTTAGCTTTGTGACCCGTCCTAAATAGCGTTGACACTTTTCAAACTTAATTTGGAGAGTGTAATGAAATCAAATAGCAAACGAACTCAACGAGATTATTCCCTCGCTT
>NZ_JAKRFV010000014.1:0-101931 GCF_022347945.1 Pseudoalteromonas sp. MM17-2
TACTCTTTTTGTTTGGCGACATTAGAATACCACCAACAGGCAGTTGATCGTCTGTCACCTCTTAACCATGAGTGGTGCACTTATTATCTGAATTCGGGGATATTAAAATTTTCCGTTTATTCTTTAGGCCTTCATCATTGTCAATCTTGTTTCTAAACTCTTCTAATGTATTCAAAAGTCCCTCGATAGTTCAAAGACACATAACAGCTTATTAGCGTGCATTTCGGGTTAAGCCAAAACTCAAACAACAAAAAGTGAGTCGCACACTTTATATTTATAAGTAATTTCATAAAGTTACCAGAGTGAATTGGTAATGTCTAAGCTGTATTGGTTTGTTAAAAACGAGCATTGAGATATCCGAGCTTAAAATGGCACGATATATAAATATCGAACTTCAACACTTTCATAGGGTTAACTTTAGTTTCTACTTATTCGAGCCAAAAACTGGTGTATATAACGAGCCTTATTTTACACTCTTGGCCTATTTCCGCTCTGATGAGCAACCGCGTTATTTACACAAGGCAAGTAGCCTCTTTGATGATCGCTCATCGCATTTTATTGGGTGTGAATGATGGCCACTTACCACAATGGCGAGGTTCAGATGCGAGGCGGCTGATACACCGCCTCACACCTAATTAACCGGTATTGCGCATACCCGCTGCGATCCCAGCCATGGTGACCATTAAGGCTTTATCTAATGCCTGCGAGCTATTAGTGCGGGCTCGTTTCAATAGCTCTACCTGCAGGACATTAAGCGGATCTGTGTAGGGGTTGCGCAATGCAATAGACTCACGCACCCAAGGCTGATGCCCTAATAAAGTGTGCTCTGGGCTTAGTTCTTTGATCAGCGCCACTGATTGCGCTAACTCTTGGCGTAAACGTTCGCCAAAGTGCTGTAACTGCGGCGCCACTAAGTGCTGATCATAATGCGCACTAAGCCAACTATCCGCCTTACAGAATACCATTTCCAACATTTCTAATCGGGTGCGAAAGAACGGCCACTCCTGACTCATAAGTTGCAATGTATGTTCACCGTATTCACTAATCGCCGCTCCTAAACCTTGATAGGCCCCCAACCAAGCAGGCAGCATCAGACGGTTTTGCGACCAAGCAAAGATCCATGGAATGGCCCTTAAGCTTTCCACCCCACCATTAGGGTTGCGCTTAGAAGGCCGCGATCCCAATGGCAACTTACCCAACTCTTGCTCTGGTGTGGCACTGCGAAAGTAAGGTACAAATTCAGGGTTCTCGCGCACAGTCGCACGATAATGCTGACACGATGCATCGCTAATTTTAGCCATAACGTCACGCCACTTAGGCTCAGGCTCTGGGGGTGGCAGCAGATTCCCCTCAAGTACTGCGCTGGCATATAAATGCAGGCTTTGCTTTGCGACACTGGCCAGTCCGAACTTGAAGCGGATCATCTCACCTTGCTCAGTCACGCGCAGGCCATTTTTCAAACTCCCTGGCGGTTGCGAGCGCAACGCTTGCGCAGCTGGGGCTCCTCCCCTACCAACAGTACCGCCGCGCCCGTGAAATAGCACGAGCTCAACGCCCTGCTCCTCACTAAGCTGCACCAAGGACTCCATAGCGCTATATTGTGCCCAGCCTGCGGCCATCATCCCTGCGTCTTTGGCTGAATCTGAATAGCCAATCATCACATACTGATGAGTGCCTAGGTGTTGGCGATACACATCATCGCTATATAAAGCCTGCATCACTTCAGGTGCACGATTAAGGTCATCCAGAGTTTCAAACAAAGGTGCAACCGGCATGTTAAACTGACAGCCTGCTTCTTGTAGCAATAACTTAACCGCCAGCACATCTGATGCCTGACGAGCCATGGAAATAATGTAAATGCCAAAGTTCTCGGCGCGATTTTGGGCAATCACTTTAAAGGTGTCGAGAACCTCTTGGCTTTGTTCACTTGGTTGCCAATTGCGAGGTAATAACGGCCGCTTGCTGGCCAACTCTGCTTTGAGAAACTCTTGTTTGCCTTGCTCATCCCACTGGCAGTAATCACCTAGGCCTAGGTACTCGGTCAGCTCACCGAGCACCTGTGCGTGTCTGTCACTGTCTTGGCGGATATCCAATTGCGAGAGCTGCAAACCAAAACACCGACAGCGGATCAGCGTATCGCGCAGCTGCCCCTGGGCGATGATGGCCATATTATTGGCCTCTAACGAGCGCTCACAGGCCTTTAACACATCCGTTATCTGATTGATATCCGTGATGATGTTTTCGCCGCGTGGCGACTGCCCGGTTATTTTGGCCTCGAGATACTCATGAGTGAGCGTCAGCTTTTCACGTAGTTGCTTTAATACCGCACGATAGGGTTCATGGGCTCCTTCAGCCTGTTTAGCTAAAGCATCATCGCAGGCGAACATCGATAATTCACTGATCAACAGGTTGATGTCTTTAATATACAAGTCCAATGCCATCCACCGGCCATGGTCGAGTACGCTCTGTGTCACAGTCGACGTTACAAAAGGGTTGCCATCGCGGTCGCCGCCCATCCATGAGGTAAAACGCACCGGCTTTGCATCACTTGCTAAACCAACACCCAACTCTTGAGTCAGCGTGTCATCGAGCTCACGCACATATTCTGGCACCGCTTGCCACAGGCTATTTTCAATGACCGCGTAACCCCACTTCGCCTCATCCAAAGGCGTTGGCCGTTGTTGACGAATTTCATCGGTATGCCACGCCTGTGCTATTAGTTGACGCATGCGCGCGTGGAGTTTTTGTTGTTCCTGCGGCAGCAAGTCGCCCAGCTCTAACAGGTTTAAGCAATCACTTAATTGCACGTGTTTGTTAATCAGTGTGCGCCGTGTCACTTCCGTTGGGTGCGCAGTTAATACCAAGTTGATATCTAGCCGTGCGATGGCCTCTTTGATGGTGTGCTCTTGCACATGGCTTTGCTTGAGGCGCAGTAAAGTCTGCTTTAATGGGTCAAGTTCGCAAAAACCCTGGTTACCCGAGCGCGACACAGTATGGTACTGCTCAGCAACGTTAGCTAGGTTGAGGAATTGGTTGAACGCGCGCACAACAAGCAGTAACTCATCGTCGCTTAGGGATTGTAACTCGCTGATCAGCGCCTCACGCGCCTGCTCATCGCCACCGCGAGAAGTTTTTGCCAACTGACGAATTGATTCAACTTTGGCCAAAGCCGAATCACCCAATGCCTGGGCAATGGTTTGTCCTAGCATCTGCCCTAATAAACCCACATTACTGCGTAGTGCCGCGTATTGATCACTCATATCCTCACTCCTGTGTCTTTATTTTTATCTTTTGTAGCATGGAAGTGCCTCGCTTTGAAAGGCTAAGAAAAGGAGAAAAACTAATTTGATAATAATTCCTATTTGCACTTGACACATTAAGCTATGCTAGTAATAATCATTATCAACAAGACGAAACGGAGTCTTTTGCTTTCTCTAGGTCTTGTTCATACGCACTCAATGCGATGAAAACTTTACTTGCTACATTGCTCATATCGGTGACGGTAGATATGACCCCAAAAACCCAAGCCTTGCTTGGGTTTTTTTATGGCTAAGCTTTGGACCCATACCAATAAACAGGCTAGAATCATAAAGATACGAGCCATACGCGGAGAACACAGATGTTGCGATACACACTATGCGCACTGACACTGAGCAGTGCACTTGCACTCGCGCCCGCAGCACATGCGGGGTTAGAAGAAGGCATTGCTGCGGCCAATGTGGGAGATTTTGAAACCGCTCTCAGCGAGTTTCAATATTTAGCAGACATGGGCTATGCCCCTGGAATCTATCAACTGGCGCAAATGTACGAAAGCGGCCACGGTGTAGCGAAGAATCAACGTAAGGCTGCTCAGCTATATCAGCAGGCCGTGGATAAAGACTATGCAGACGCGATGTTTTCCTTAGCGGTCATGTACCAAGAAGGCCGAGGAGTGAAGCTAGACTTGCAACGGGCGGTCAGTTTATTCAAAGGGGCTGCCGAAAAAGGGCTGGCTGCTGCGCAATTTAACCTTGGCGTTATGTACACCAATGGCGAAGGCGTTATTAAAGATTACCAAAGCGCAATCGATTGGTATCGTAAAGCAGCAGCGCAAAATTATACCTTGGCTCAATTTAACCTTGCGCTAATGTACTATGAAGGCCTAGGTGTAGCTAAAAGTATCGAAAAGTCTTATATCTGGAACACCATCGCGGAATATAATGGCAATGACGATGCCAGTACCAGCCGCAAACTCGACGAGAAAAAATTGCAGCCTGAAGAAATTGAGCGGGCAAAGCAAAAAGCCGACGACATCTATGAAAAGATCCTCGCCGGCCGTTATGCTGGAGAAGGTCGTCGCCTATAAGTAAGCTGAGAGTGACTTGTTAATCGAGTCACTTCGCTCTATTAGCTTCTGCGCTGTACGATACATGCGCTTTTGCATTAATGCATGCGCCTTCGACAAATATGCAGAAGCGAGCGATTTCTTCAGTTTTACCATGGGCTGAAAATCTTCTGGCACTTTTTCTGCCAACGTGTTCACTTCTTCTTCCAGTGCAATCAGCTCTTTATGGTCATCCATATTAGTGATGGATACTTCCCAAGCATCAAACTGATCTTGGTAATACGCCGTGGCAGCCTCGTAAGGATACGGTGTATCCGGGTTACTCTCACGTTTATTGAAGTACTGTGCTAGCACCGTCATGGCTTCGCGTTTCGCTTCACCTTGTTGCAATAATTGCGCAATCTGTTGGTTTTGTGCAAATACGGCCTCACCGACTTCGGCTAAGGTATCTAAAGTCGCAACGTCGTCTGCTTCAACGGCTGCTTGGTATTGCTCAAGATATAAAGTAACCCCAGCTTCCATCGGTTGATAATTAAATTCAGGAGCAATGAAGGCTAGATCTTCAGAAAGCTTAACCAAAGAGTTGTCACCGCCCTCGGTTAAACGTCCTTGACTCAATAGCAAGTCAATTTTTTCAACCACACCGTCGAGCACCGATTGCTGCTCTGTTCGCGTATCTTGAATAAGTTCAGCCAACGCCAGTGAGTCAGGGAAACGAGGTTTGGCTTGATCGTACACGTTAATAATTGCAGTGAAGTTCTTGTATTCTTGCTCTTTATTCTGGCCTGCTAACTTCGCTTGTTGCTCCAACTGTGCCAGTAACTGGGGCTGGTTTTTAACCACCAAGCCTTGTTTTAGTACTTGGTACTGTGGCGGAATTTCACCTAGTTTACTGAATAGGTTACTTGGCCCCCATCCCATCCACTGGTTGAGTTGCTCGTTTTTGGCAACGGCATTGTCGTATTTAGCTTGCAACAAAGCGTAATCACTTTGCGCTTGGGTATGATAAGTAAATCCTAACCCAGCAACTACAGCCACAGTTGCCACCGCAGCCACTGCCGGCATGTGGTTGACAGTCAATAATTTCGACTTGAGTTCGCTAAAGCTTTTAAACCCTGGCTGCGAAATTGATAATGCTTTTTTCAGCGCGCCCCAACGTAGCATCGGCATCGACGCTGGCTTTTTCAGAGTATAAGTCGCTGGCACCTCATTGGCGGCAACACGGTCATAAGGGTGGTTACTCGAGATAAGTTCATAGGCGATACACGCGAACGAAAAAATATCATCTTGCGGTGTCGGCTCTTGGCCTTCTAATTGCGATGCGCTGGCGTAAGCTGGGGTGTACCCGGCAACACCATCTTCTGCCTGAGCGCCTTGATAAGCGTAAATATCATCGCCGCGATGGGCACGAGCAACACCAAAATCTAGAATTTTTACGTCACCTTGGCTGGTGACCATAACATTGGAAGGCTTCAGGTCGGTGTGCACAACACCGTGGGCGTGCGCATAAATTAGCGCATCAATCATTTGCGTGAGAATGGGTTTGGCGTTGGCAAATTTCATGCCCGTTGGCCGTGAACGCTTGATAATTTGCTCAAGTGTCTCGCCCTCAATCCACTCCATAACGATGTAGTGAATCCCAGCCACGCTTGCACAATCATAAACGCGGACAATATTTGGATGCGATAATTGCTGACAGCGCTGGGCTTCTTTTTTCAACAGCGCCAATGCTTGCTCTGATTCTGCAAACTGCGATTGTAACACTTTAATAACGACGTGATGTTCGCCATCACTGGTTGAGAGGTGTAGGTCTTTGGCGCGGTAGATATCACTCATACCACCTTGGCCGACAAGTTCCTCCAGCAGATACCGTGCACCTAATTTCAGGCCCTGAAGGTTGGCGCTTTGAGCATTCTTTTGTGGGGCGTTACCTGAGTTTGCGATACCAGCGATTTGCGTTTTATCTTGCTCGCTTGCATTTTGCGGCTTGTCATCCATATTGGCTGTCCTTTAATGCGTTCATCCATTCACTGAGCGTTAATATATTAGATTATTAAATAAAAGGCTATAACAGATTGCGGTTTAAATGACCTTTTATACGGTTCAATAGTATAACCATCAGTATAATTGCAAAAACCACCACAATCTCTTAAGGCCACTACAATGGTTACTTGAACTTATGCCACACCGGAGTAAATGTAGCGCTATTAGATACCGTCACTTTTATTGACAAAATCTAACTTAATATTTATCCTCGTGAGCTATTAACGTCGTCTTATGGAATAGAGTAAAGCAAATGGAAGCGACCTTTAACGTTATCAGCTACCACCGCCTATCCCCTGAAATAGAAACATCAAAGACTACCCAAGATAGCTTGGTATTTGGTCGTTCACAGGAGTGCGACTGGCACTTGCCAGATCCTGAGAAAATAATTTCCAGCACCCATGGCCGTATTGAACGTTCTGGGTCGAATTTCGTTGTTCATGATTTATCAACAAACGGCCTGTTTGTTAACCACAGCGTGACCCCTGTAGGCAAAGGCAATCAACAAGCATTGCAAGACGGTGATGTGCTCAGTATTGGCGATTATGAAATCGAATTTAAACTGGCGCAAAGCGCCGTCACCGCGCAAAGCGCACCAATAGCTCAGCCATCGCAGCCGAGTATACCTGCGCAGCAAGCTGCACCTGCTGCGAGCACGAATAACGATGATTTGTTTGCAACGCAGATGCAATCCGCAAACGAACTTGACCAATCTTTCCAGATGCCCGGTCTAGAAACACCAGCGAGCGCCCCAGCATCCGGCTCTCAATCCGCAGCCGAAACCATTCCCGAAGACTGGGGGTTAGACTTAGCATTCGGCCAACCTGAGAGCGCGTCCCCTGCGAGTCAGCCAGCGCCTGCGGCTCAACCAGAGCCACAACCAGCTCCTGCTCCTACGCCGGCACCAACAGCGCAAACGCAACATAGTATCGCTTCAACCCCAGAGCCAAAAGCGCCACAACAAACTGCACCACAAGCTTCGGCTGCGCCGCAGCCAGCTCAAGCTCCAGCAGCTGCAGGGCAAGGTGAATTGGCAGCTGCTTTTTTGCAAGGTTTGCAAGTTGACGCGCAGCTTGCGAATGAATTAAACAACGCACAAACGTGGCAACAGATGGGGGAGAGTTTACGACTTCTATTGTTGGGCTTAATTGAATCACTTAGACAACGCTCCTCGGTGAAACAACAACTGCGCTTGAATCACACTATGTTCCAAGCACAACAAAATAATCCACTGAAGTTTTCAGCAACTTTAGAAGATGTAATCCAGAACTTATACACCCGAAATAGCGCCAGCTTTTTAAATGCTGAGCAAGCTATTGCCGAGGCGTTTAAAGACACTCGCGACCACGATACGGCAATGATGGCCGGGACCGTGGGAGCCATTGAAGGATTACTCGATACACTTTCACCAGAGCGCCTGAAAAGCCAAGCAAACGAACAAGGCGGTCTGAAAAAGGTTTTACCATATCAATTAGAAGCGAAAAGCTGGCGTTTATTTAGCGCTATGCACCAAGACATGGAAAGTGAAATTGAGCGCAAAGGCAGTGGCGCGCTCGCTGATGATTTTGTTAAAGCTTACGATAGTAAATTAAAAACGCTTTAGATTAGTTATCCTAGAGGAAACAACATGAACAACAAATTATTGTCCGTATTGGTCGTAATTTTTACCTTAGCACTGAGTGCGTGTACTGCGGTGAACAAGATAGTACCGCCCTCCACTGACGTTACCTTTAATGTCGCGGCTGATATCAACCCAGATATTAATCAACGTCCTTCGCCTGTTGTGGTTAAAATCTTTGAGCTGAGTTCACGGACAGTATTTGATAATCAGGATTTCTTCACCCTTTATGAAGATCCTGAGTCGGTGTTGGGCCCTGATCTGTTAAAAAAGGACGAGTTAGAGCTGCAACCTGGAAGCAAACTTGAGTACCCGATGTCGCTAGATAGAAATACGCGCTATGTCGGCTTTGTTGTAGCCTATCGCGATATTGATCAAGCTCGTTGGCGTGCAGTGTTAGCGGCCGATCCAACTGGCTATGATGATGTAACTGTTAATGTTGAGGAAATTGCTGTTTACGCTAAAGACTAAACAGCACTAAGAGGGAATTTACATGAGCGACCACAGCGCAATCGCATGGACCGAGGGGATGTTCTTACGTCCCCAACATTTTCAGCAAGCTGAGCGCAGCATTCGTCGTGCGATCAACCACAGCAGCCAACATGTCCACCACTACCCGTGGGGGACTGTGTCGTTGGAAATAGACCAATCCTTGCTACCTTTAGGGCAAGTTCGTTTAAGCAAACTGACCGCCACTCTAGCTGATGGCACCGCCGTTGATATGCCTACGATCGACCCGCTACCACAAGCGCTGTCGTTAACCAGCGAAGTACGGGACGAAGTTATCTATTTGGCGATTGCCAGTGATAAAACCAATGGCACAAATATCAGCGCTGATGGTGACGGTATGATCACCCGATACCGTTTCGCTGACCATACTTGTGCTGATGTAAGCTTAGGCAGCGATGCTCAGGAATCAGTGCAAATTGCTGCGCTGCACAGCCAACTTAAACGCCATAACGATGATCGAGCTGGTTATATTTGTTTACCTATTGCACGGGTCATCGAAGTATCCGACGAGGGCAACATTAAACTTGATAGCAAGTTTATTGCTCCCACCTTGAATGCCAAAGCGGTTGCGCCATTAACCAGTGTGGTGCGCGAAATTCATGGCATGATAAAGCAGCGTGCAGAAGCACTTTCTGCGCGATTAACTCAAGGGCAAGCAGGTTCCACTTCGGTGGCTGACTTTATGATGCTGCAAGTGCTAAACAAGTACCAACCGGTGTTTAGTAACTTTGAAAATATGGATATGTTACATCCATTTATGCTTTATAACCGGGTGATTGAATTAGTCGGTGAGCTCAGTACCTTCAGTACCCGTGATAAACGAGTTCCCGAGCTGCCACATTACAACCACAGTGAGCTGACTGCTGTGTTTGGTAATTTAATGGTATTAATCAACCAAACGCTGAGCCAAGTACTTGAACAAACTGCACTGGAAATCCCCCTTGAGAAAAGCAAGTTTGGTATTTATTTTGGCGCAATTAATGATAAGTCTTTACTTGATAATGCTCACTTTATACTGGCTGTAAAAGCGAACCTACCTAACGAAGAAGTGCGTCAGCGTCTACCCGCACAGACGAAAATAGGTAGCGTCGAGACAATTCGCGACTTAGTGAATAACCAAATCCCAGGAATTACTCTTGCGACCTTGCCTGTCGCACCTAGGCAGGTGCCCTATCATGCTGGCTACCATTACTTCCAGCTGGAAAAAGGCAATGAGCACTGGCTTAAGTTAAGCAGTAGTGGTGGTATTGCACTGCACATTTCTGGCAACTACCCCGAACTACAAGTGGCACTTTGGGCCGTTAAGGGATAACTAACCAACAGGATACAATCATCATGGACAAGACGATTTTAAAGCCCCGTCCAGGAAGAAGAGGACTGGCACAAAATAATGGCGAGCCAGCTCCTGCAGGTGCTGGTGCTTCAGGCGCAGCAGCTAGTGCAGACACCTCTAGCGGGGATAAGACTGTAGTCAATGTGAACCAGTCAAAGCCTGTTGCTCGAGTGCAAGGGAACGCACCTATTTTTCAGTCCAAGCTAGTCGATTACGGTGCTGATATTTTTTCGCTGACAGTGGCAATCAATCGCATGAGTCATTGTGATGATGTCGATAAGCTTAAACAACAAAGCATTGATGCTGTTAAGAATTTTGAACAGTCTTTGCGTAATGAGCACCTCGATAGTCAACTTATTGAGTCCGCACGATATTGCGTATGCGCGCTGTTGGATGAGACCGTGCTCAATACGCCGTGGGGCAGCGAAAGTGTGTGGGTGAATGAAAGTCTCCTATCCATCTTTCATAAAGAAACCTTTGGTGGTGAGTACTTCTTCACTTTACTTGATGAGGCACTGCGCCAGTCGAGTCATAATATCGACCTACTCGAACTACAATATTATTGTTTGAATCTTGGGTTCCAAGGCAAGTATCGTGTCAGTGCACAGGGACAATCTGCGGTCGATGATTACCGTGATAAGTTGTATCGCGAGATAAGCCTGATCCGTGGCACTGGCTCAAGCCAGCTATCAATTAATTGGCGCAAACGCATTGCTAACGGCCTAGAGCTACGTCAGCAATTTCCACTCTGGGTTATATTAACCTTATTTGCTGCCCTCGCCCTGGTGGTTTACACCCTTTTTTCGTACCAACTGAATCGTTACTCCGATAATGTTTTCACAGAGCTTGATGCCTTAGTTCCCTATCAATTAGGCGAACAAACCACTGGTGATAGCATAGAAGCCAGTGTGCTGAACCAGTTGTTGCAAACAGAAATTCAACGTGGCGTGCTCAGTGTCACGTCACAATCTGACCGCGTACGTATTCGTATATCCAGTGAGTCGCTGTTTGATTCCGGCAGTAATATTGTTCGTGCGGATATGAAGCCGATTATTGCTAAAATTGCCCGTGCCCTTGAAGGCACGCAAGGTAAAGTGCTGATCACCGGCCATACCGACAACACGCCGATTTCAACGCCTGAATATCCCTCTAATTGGCACTTATCATTAGCGCGGGCAACGCAAGTTGCCAATGCAATGGCGCAAAATGCGTCGTTAAGTGGCCGCTTATGGCCAGAGGGGCGTGGCGAAGCGGAACCAGTTGAAAGTAATGATACCGCCGCACAGCGAGCCAAAAACCGCCGTATTGAAATTGATCTGCTGTTTTAAGTTTCAAGGAAGAGATTATGTCTATCAAAGAAAAAGCGAGGCTGCTCTCGTACAAACTTAAATCTCGAGTTGTAGTAACAACTTTGGGCTTTTTAGCGCTTGCCTTATTGATATGGTTTGGCGGCCCACTCATTGCCATCGCCGGTGCCGTTCCTTTGGCTTCAGCAGCATGGCGGTTAGTGTTAATTTTATCCATTGTCGTCGTGTGGTTGCTAGTGACTTGGTCGAAACGAGTCAAACAGAACAAACGCAATGAACAAATGGCCAATGAGCTCATTGATGGAGATGCCGACGCCAACAGTGATGTGAACGAGGAAATCGACACACTGAAAAAGCGTATGAGTGATGCCATTGATACGCTAAAAACGGCAAAGCTATACAAAAACCAAAATGTATACCAGCTGCCTTGGTATATTATGATTGGCCCTCCGGGTTCAGGTAAAACCACCGCTATTAACAACTCAGGCCTTGATTACCCACTGCGTGAATCCATGGGTATCGACATGATCCAAGGGGTTGGCGGTACTCGCAACTGTGATTGGTGGTTCACCAATAAAGCCGTGCTCATTGATACCGCTGGACGCTACACCACACAAGACAGTCATGCCCGACATGATGCTCGTGCATGGCAAGGTTTTTTGGGGTTATTGCGTAAAAACAGACCATTACGCCCCATCAACGGCGTAGTTATTTCCATGGGCATTAGCGAATTAATGCACCAGACCAAGACCGAACGAAATCTCCACGCGCGCGCCATTAAGCAGCGTTTGCAGGAACTGCAAAACCAGCTTGGTATGTCGTTTCCTGTGTATGTTATTTTGTCAAAAGCTGATTTGATTGCTGGCTTTAATGAATACTTTGAGTATTTAACTGAAGAAGAAGCAGAACAAGTTCTTGGTGTCACTTTTGAATTGAATACGGCGGATAATGAACAAGCACCGGTGAATCACTTTAACCGGGAATTCCATGCGCTTATTTCTAACCTTGCAGCCAAGCTCAACCAACGCTTGATGCATGAGCGCGACCCGAAACGTCGTGGCATTATTTTTGAATTTCCTCGTCAATTGCGTGTACTGCAAGGCATCGCCGACACCTTCCTAAAGGAAATTTTCACCCCTAACGCCTACGAGCAACTGCCTATTTTAAGGGGCGTTTACCTAACCAGTGCGACACAAGAAGGTGTACCTGAAGACTTACTGGCCCATAAGAAAGGTTACAGTGCTAACACAGGCGGTGAAAGTAGCCGTGCCTTCTTCATTAAGCGACTATTAGAGGAAGTGGTCTTTCCGGAGCAAAACTTAGCCTCAACTAACCGTCACCACGATAAACAGAACAAGTGGATGCGTATTGGTGCAATATCTACCGCTGCTTGTGCCACTTTAGCGCTGAGTATTAGCTGGTACCTTAGTTATTCATGGAACAAAGAACTCATCAAGTCAACGCAAGGCGCCATTGATGAGTACCAGCTGCTCACGGCTGGCGGGCTGAACGGACAAACTGATTTACTTACTCTCACAAAAGCGCTAAACCGCCTGCGTGATCTGCCTGCAGGATATAGCGACCATATTCCGCTTGCAGACCCATCAGCCGTAGGCTATGACAAAGGCAGCGATCTCAAGCAACCATCGGTTGAGGCCTATAAGCGCGCACTATTCGCACACCTCGCGCCTTATATGGGCGAGGCGATGACCACAGAGATGAGTGAGCACAAAGAACACTTAGGTTATCTGTATGAAACCTTACGCGCTTATCTTATGCTGTATATGCCAGAACGCTTTAAGGCCGAAGATATTCAAGCTTGGTTCGCCGCGTACATTGAACGTGAGATGCCGGGCGATGCGTACATTGCTGACCGACAAGCTCTTAACTCTCATATTGCAACGCTCTTAGCTGAAGGCTTTGAAGGTGTCGACCAAGACCTTGCTGCGGTTAAAAATGCCCGTGTAGAGCTGACTAAACTCCCCTTGGTTGATCGCGCCTACCAACGCCTAAAGACCGACTTTATCGACTCTAGCGTGGCCGACTTCAAACTCAGTGATGTGATCAGCTACAACAGTATGTATGCGTTTAGCTTTAAAAGTGGTCGCGACATAAACACAGGGATTCCGGGGCTCTATACCCACAGTGGTTTCCATGGCATTTTTAACATTGAGAAGAAGAAACTATTGAGCAACTTACTGCATGATAGTTGGGTGTATGGTGATAATCTCAGTGAAGTCGGTGACGATGCCAAAGCACGTATAGAGAAAGACTTGGAGTATCGTTATTTCCGCGACTATATCTACTATTGGGAAGAGTTTTTAGATGACTTAACGCTGCGCCCTTACAGCACCACAGAAGAAGGTGTGCGCGTTACAGAAATACTTTCTGGTCCAGAAGCGCCCATTAAGAATATTCTTGCTGCTGTGCAAAAAAATGTCGCGCTCACCAAAATGCCGGTGTCAAAAAACCAAAAAGCAGCTGCGGCTGTAGCGGCTAATGCCGCCGATGTGGCACTGCATAGTAAAACGTCGCGATTAAAGCGCCTACTGCCAAATGAAATGCCAGATATCGAGATGCAACTCCCTGGTGCTGAAGTGGAACAAGCCTTTGCAAAAATCCTCGAGGTTGACCCGGATTCGCTTGAAGATATCCAAACCAACCTGCGTAGCCTTAATCGCTATCTTGATAAGCTCGCCAATGGCGATCAGCAAAAGCTAAGCTTTAAAACTAAGGTCGCCAGTAATACCGATCCGAAATTTATTGCGACACTGCGCTCACAAAGCCGTTCTCTGCCCTACCCGTTTGATAACTGGCTAGAAGGCATGACTCATAATGCCGATCGCATTACCAAGGCAAGCGCTAATCAGCACTTAAATGAGATTTGGCGCTCGCAAGTGGTTCGTGAGTACCGAGTTGCCATTGCCGATCGCTATCCGTTTAACCCTATTTCTTCGCAAGAAGTACGGATGCGTGATTTCAGCCGCTTCTTCGGCCCAGATGGTACATTGGATAAATTCTTCAAGCGCTACCTAGCAGCTAATGTTGATACCAGTACCTCTCCGTGGCGCTTTGAGCGTGATATCGGGGTTAGTCAACGCAGCCTAGCGATGTTTGAGCAGGCCTCGAAAATTCGCCAAGCATTTTTCAGCGGTGGCAGTGATAAGCCCAGCCTACAGTTCGGGTTGAAACCTATCTCACTGGACAAAAAGGTCAGTAACTTCCGCTTAGAAATAGATGGGCAAGCGCTTAACTATCGTCATGGGCCGCTGCGTGTAGTCAATATGACCTGGCCAGGGGACAGTGCAGAAAGCGAAACACGCATCGTGTTTACGCCTCCAGAGGGCGGGCGCTCAACGAATACCACCTACTCGGGTGAATGGTCACTGTTCAGAATGCTTGATGATATGAGCCAGAAACGTCCAGAAACTAAGGATGATCATCAGTTACATATCGCTTTAAGCGGTAACGAAGCTAAAGTACAACTGCTACCAAGTAGCACCATTCACCCATTTTGGAGTGCCAACATAGAGAGTTTCAGATGTCCGACAAAGCTGTAAATATGGGCTATTGCGGAAAGGTCCCCTCCCGTGGGGACTTTATCGCACATCAACTTGAGCGTAGTTTTCAGGTACCTTGGAACGAGTGGTTACAATCAGTGGTGGCGGTAAGTAAAGAGCAGCTTGGTGATATGTGGACTGAGCGTTACCTCACCTCTCCAGTGTGGCACTTTGCCCTATCAAGCGGCGCCTGTGGTGCCAATGCTATGTGTGGCTCGTTTATTCCCAGTGTTGATGCGGTTGGGCGTCACTTCCCGTTTACCGTCGCTGCCATTACCAATAGTAAGCCGCTGGATTGTTATAACAATGACTTTGCAACGCAAGAGTACGAAGATGCGGTGCTCAATGTGCTAGAGGACTCGGTTGATTTGCCCAGTTGGTTTAAATCAGTTAGTGAGCAATATCAACAACCTAAAGCAGACATTGAAGAGCTTTTGCTGACACGCTCTGGCGATCCTAGCAAAGAGTCGTTAAGCGTCATGCTGGCTCCGGGTGCAGACGTTAACACCTTATTACACAATTTACTGAGCTCACGGTATGCGAACTATTGTCTATGGTGGACACATGGTTCCTGCTTGGTTGAGCCTTGCTTACTGGTTACGCCTGGATTACCGGCGATAAGCCAATTTTCCGCCATGCTTGATGGACGATGGCAGCACTGGGATTGGAACCATAGTCAAAAATTAGACAGGGAAACTGCATGAGTATTACCAGTTACGCGCAGAGCCATCGAGGTGTAGTGCGAGAGATAAATGAGGATGCGTTAGTTGAGCTTCCACAACATAATGTTTGGGTCGTCGCCGACGGTATGGGCGGCCACGCCGCTGGCGATTACGCCAGTCAGCTGGTTGTTGATGTGCTAAAGCGCCACCTCGATAGTGTGGGTAGTGGCAACGTCAATTGTAATGTCATCATCGCGGCATTAGAAGATGCCAATACTCAGTTGTACCAGCACAGCCAAGAAAATATGGATGGTAAAACCATGGGCTCGACAGCGGTGGTGCTATTTCTTCACGAACAAAGCTATTACTTCGTATGGGTGGGCGATAGTCGCGGCTACCTATTACGTCGCGATCGACTCGAGCAGCAAACACGTGACCACAGTCAAGTGAATGAGCTAGTCGATGAAGGTGTTATTACCGAAGAACAGGCTGCTGTGCACCCACTGTCGAATGTCATTACTCGCGCTGTAGGTGTAGCACCCGAAGTACAGCCAGAGGTTATGCAAGGCAAGTTGCAAGATAAAGATGTGTTCCTACTCTGTAGTGACGGGCTCACTGGAGAAGTCTCTGATCTCGAAATAGAGAGCTCCTTATCCCCACTGAACATTATTGATGCCGGCATGGCACTTATGCACTCTGCGCTGGTGCGAGGAGCGAAAGATAATGTCACCTGCATTTTAGTGAAAAATAATGAAAATCATGTACAAGAGACGAATCAGTGCGATCAGGGTGACAAAACCGTACCGCTCTTCTAACATTTAACTATTGCCAAAAGATAAATAATCACATTTGTGCTATATAACCTTGTTTTAGGCACATTTATTATTTATCATGCATAAGACGCAATTAAGTTAAGCAATCAAGGGATTTTGAGCGTATATGTCAGGGACCGATCTTTTCGATTTATCACCACTTGTTAACGCTATCAGCGACGAGCAACCAACCGGGGTGGACCCGCGTGAGGATGTATCGCCGACGTCGACGTACTACACGTTAAAAGACTTACGTAACACGCTGCGTGCGGATGAACGTAATGCTCTCATTGACGATGAAAGTATTATTGCTGTTGCGCGAGATTGGCGCCCCTTACTTGAGCAAATCCCAGACGTCCTTGCACAACAGTGTAAGGACTTAGAGCTAGTCGCTTGGTACATAGAAGGGCTTTGTCGCCTACATGGTTTTGCCGGTTTAAGTCATGGCTTTGAACTTGCCGCACAGCTTATTGAATTATATTGGGATACCCTCTACCCCACCCCTGATGAAGATGACATTGAAGAACGTGTAGCACCGATTATCGGTCTCAATGGTATCGACAGTGAAGGCGCACTCATCATCCCATTAAAGAGCATCGCCATGACCGAGGGAATGTCACAAGGTCCATTCTCGTTATGGGAATATGAGCGTGCTGTTGATTTAGAGCGTCTAGATGAAGAAAAGCGAGAGCGCCGAGTTGAAGAAGGTGCGGTATCGCTAGAGCAAATCACCACCGCCGTCAAAGAAACTCCAACCGAGTACTTTGTTGCTCTTGATAAAGAGATTGATGACTGTTTACAGGCTTTCACGCACCTAAGTGAGGCCATGGACGAGAAAGTAGGTTCGCCCCAACCTACCAGCTACATCACTAAGACTCTCGAACAATGTAGAGCCGCTATCAAGCACCTGGCTGGAGATCGTATCGAAGCCGCAAATGCTGTCGATGAACCGGCTGCTGATGATGAGCAAGCAAGCGATGGCGGCGCAGCCGATAGCGAAGAACAGAGCACTTCTGGCGGCAGCAAAGACGTTATTCAGGCGAGCATTAACTCACGCCAAGACGCCATAAAACAGCTACAAAAAATATCCGATTTTTTTCGTAAGACAGAGCCTCATTCGCCCATGTCTTACACCATAGAGCAAGTAATCCGCTGGAGTGAATTAACACTGCCGGAACTACTTAACGAACTGATATCTGACAATGATGCACGCACAGGTTACTTCAAGTTGTCAGGCATCAAAGTCGAAGATAGCGAAACCTAGAATAATCTGAAAGGAGTTCTCGATGAGTATCCATGATAAGTTGAAAAGAGTAAGGAAGCCTCGCGTCCACATTACCTATGATGTCGAAACTGAAGGTGCAGTGGTCAAAAAAGAGCTCCCTTTTGTTGTTGGTGTTGTCGGTGATTTTTCCGGCCACAATAAAGAGGCACTAAAGCCATTAAAAGATCGCCGTTTTATTCAAATTGACCGCGACAACTTTAACGATGTGTTGAAGCGCATGAGCCCAACGTTGAATCTTAAAGTTGATAACACTTTGGCCGATGATGGCTCCGAAATTGGTGTTGATCTAGAGTTTAAATCGCTGTCTGACTTTGAACCCGCAGCCATTGTGAACCAAGTTGACCCGCTGCGTAACCTTATGGACACGCGTAATAAATTACGTGACTTAATGACCAAGGTTGACCGCTCAGAGGAATTAGAAAACATCCTAGAAGACGTACTGAGCAACACTCAAAGCTTGGATAAACTTGCCAAAGAGTTAGACGTTGAGGAGAAAGAATAATGAGCACGGACGTTCAAGAACAACAACAGGAAGGCGTAGAAGAGCAAAGCTTTTCACTGCTAGAGCAGGCAATTGGCGCTACCAAGCAAACTGAAAGCTCACGCGCTCAGGAACTTATCAAAACCTTAACTGAAGAAGCGCTAAAAGGCACAGTACAGTGGAATAAAAACCTGACTGTCACCTTTAATGAAGCAATTAAAGTCATTGATGAAGCGATTTCTAAGCAGTTATCGGCCATTATGCACAATGATGAGTTTCAAAAGCTTGAAGGCTCTTGGCGTGGTTTGCACCACTTAGTGAGCAACTCAGAGACCAATGCCACACTCAAAATTCGTGTAATGAGCTTGAAGAAGAAAGAGCTACATAAAGATCTCTCTAAAGCTGTTGAATTTGACCAGTCGCAAACCTTTAAGAAAATTTACGAGTCTGAATTTGGCACCCCAGGTGGTGAGCCCTATGGTGCAATCGTAGGTGACTATGAGTTTACTAACCACCCAGAAGACATTGAAACTTTAAGCTTGATGTCAAACGTCTCTGCTGCTGGCTTCTGTCCATTTATTTCAGCGTCGTCACCTTCACTATTTGGTTTTGACTCATGGACAGAATTAAGCAAACCGCGCGACCTTGAGAAAGTATTTGAATCGCTAGAATACACCAAGTGGCGCTCATTCCGTGACAGTGATGACTCACGCTTTGTGACGCTTACCATGCCTCGTGTGCTAGCGCGTCTACCTTATGGCGAATCGACTAAACCAGTTGAAGAGTTTGGCTACGAAGAATTTGACGTCGATCCGTCGACTTCTCGCTCTGGTAATACTGAGCATGATAATTATTGCTGGACCAATGCTGCGTATGCAATGGCAACGAATATGACTCAGGCCTTCTCAAAATACGGCTTCTGTACTGCTATTCGTGGTGCTGAAGGTGGCGGTAAAGTTGAAGGCCTTCCTACGCATATTTTCACCAGCGATGACGGCGACCCAGATCTCAAGTGTCCGACAGAAATCGGTATTACCGACCGTCGTGAAGCTGAGCTAAGTAAGTTAGGCTTTTTGCCACTGTGTCACTATAAAAACACTGACTATGCAGTGTTCTTTGGTGGTCAAACTTGTCAAAAGCCAAAGGTTTACGATAACCCAGACGCAACCGCCAATGCGGCAATTTCTGCTCGCTTACCTTATATGATGGCAACCTCACGTTTTGCCCATTACCTCAAAGTCATGGCGCGCGACAAGATTGGTAGCTTCATGGAAGCAGAAGATGTGGAAATGTGGTTAAACCGTTGGATCCTGAGCTATGTCAATGCTTCAGAAGGGGGCGGTCAGGAAATTCGTGCTCGTTACCCACTTGCTGATGCAAAAGTAAGTGTTAAGGAAATTCCTGGTGCGCCAGGTTCTTATAATGCTGTGGCATGGCTCAAGCCATGGCTACAAATGGAAGAGCTAACCACCTCTTTACGTTTGGTAGCAAAAATTCCAGAGGTGGGCTAAGCCCTCCTCTTTATAAGCTCAGTATTTTTGCAAAGGATGATGTGAATGAGTGCTGGTGAGTTTTCATTTGTTAGTCAGGATGTGTTCGAGCAGCAGCAGGAATCTGCTTCTCGACGCCTGCCAAATGATGTCTTTATGGAGCGCTTCGTGCGCCAAAAAGATGCAACTCATGCACTGCTTTTGTGGCTTGAAAACGCCCCTGATGCTCCGTTGCAACGCAGCAATGAAAAAGTGGGGGCTTATTTAAGTCGCACTATCGCACTGATTGATGAGCTGTTACAAAAGCAGCTCAATATCATCCTTCATCACCCCAAATTTCAAGCGCTCGAGTCCAGTTGGCGTAATGTTAAATACCTCACAGAAGAGGCTGAGCAATACGACAAAGATGGTAAAGTCAAAATCAAGCTACTGAATTGTAGTTGGCAAACTCTGACCAAAGATGTCAGCAAAGCCATTGATTTCGACCAAAGCGACTTTTTTAAACAAATTTATTCCAACGAGTATGATAATCCAGGCGGTGAACCTTTTGGTGTCATCATCGGAGATTATCGTATTTCTCATAAGCCACGACCTGGCGTTGCTGGTAACGATATCGATACCTTGCAAGAAATTGTGCGCACGTGCGCAGCTGCTTTCTCGCCCTTCATTACCTCTGCAGAAGCAAATATGTTTGGCGTTGATAACTTTTCCGAACTCGGCTTTCACGTTGACCTGAGCTCCCAATTCGAGCAAATCGAATATATTAAGTGGCGAAAGCTGCGCAATATGGAAGATGCTCGGTTTTTAGGGATAGCCGTGCCTCGCGTGCTAATGCGTGCCCCTTATGTTGAAGATGGTCAGCGTAGTGAGGGATTCAAATTTCGTGAGGTCATTAATAACCCCGATGAAGATAACCTCTGGGGCAATGCCGCTTACCCGTTTGCAGCAACGCTTATTCGTGCGTTTTGCAATTCAGGTTGGTTCGGACAAATTCGTGGAATGCAGCCTGGTCAAACTAACCAGGGAGTTGTAACGAACCTAGCACAGAGCCCTTTTGAAACGGACTTGTATCAAAAACAGCCGAAGCCTCCCGTTGATTTACTGATTACTGACCGAGCCGAAAAAGCACTTTCTGATAGCGGCTTTATTCCGCTTTCGCCACTGAGTAAAAGCGGCAACTTGGTGTTTTTCAGTAATGCATCTGCCCAGCAACCGGCCAACTACGATAGCGTTGCTGCGCGTATTAACGCCAAGCTGTCCTCGATGATGCAATATATTTTATGTGTTTCGCGCTTTGCTCACTACATCAAGGTGATGGGCCGTGACCGAATTGGTTCTTATGCGACTCCACAAGCCTGTGAGCGAGACCTGCAGTCGTGGATAAATAATTACACCACCGCATCAGACTCTGCGTCTGATGAAGTGCGCTCTCGTTACCCGCTTTCGAGCGCCCGGGTCAATGTTAAGGAACACCAGGCCAAACCTGGACATTATTACTCAGTGATGCAGCTTCAGCCCCACTTTCAGCTAGACCAGATGGTGTCCAGCATCAAGTTAGTGACCGAGCTCTCACCCACTCACTACGAATAAGGCAAATAGACAGGATTACTATGAAGGAAATATTCGATTACATTCAACAAGGCAAGCTACTTGAAGCGATCAGCTACTGTGAGCAACAGTTGAAAGATGATCCCGTGAACTTTGATATACGCAGCCAATTCATAGAGTTGCTTTGCCTTAACAATGAGCTTGAGCGCGCTGATAAACAGCTTGACTACATGGTTCAGAAAAACCCTGATTTTGCTGTTGGCGCTATGAACTTGCGTCAATTAGTACGTGCTGAGCAAGCGCGTCAAGACTTCTATCAAGGTAAAGCTGCACCAAAACTATTTCATGATAACGATGACCTAGATGCTATTTTCTTGGAGCTACGTATCGCGTTAAACGAAGGCGATAGTGATACTGCACAGCGCCTAGCCAAACAGCTCGAAGAGCAGCGTGCCAACCCGACTCTTGCGATCAATGACGCTCCTTGTACTGATTTTAGAGATCTTGATGATAGCCTGAATAACTACATCGAACTGCTCGGCACCAATGGCGAGTTTTACCTCGCTCGCAGTGAAGAAATTCTTAGCATCGAGTTTAAACAACCCGAGTCACTGGTTGAGCATCTTTGGTTGCGCGTCGAAATTGATATTAAAGATGGTCCAAGCGGAGAAGCTCATATTCCTGCTATCTACGGTGGTGATAACAATGAAATCGAGCGTCTGGGACAAGCGACAGAATGGCAACAGTTAGGTGACGAGCTGTACATAGGTCGCGGTCTGAAAATGTGGTTTGTTGATGGTGAAGCCGTGGCTATTAATCAAATCACCACGGTGGCTCAACAATCTGAGCAAGCGGCCTAAAGGAATAAACGATGCGCGTTCGCAGTGACCATCAGCTACAAGCTTCTATTTTAGACAGACTCATCGATGATGAGCCTGATAATCAGCTGAGCACTAGCCGTGGAATGGCAATTAACCTAAAGACTCTGCGCGCTAGTGTGCGCCGAGACTTAGAAGCGTTGCTGAACGCGCGGATCCATTGGCATACGTGGCCAAGACAGTATGAAGAACTTGCCACCTCAGTGTTGACCTACGGCTTGCCTGATTTTTCAAACATGCCTGTTAGCAGCACCGAAGGCCGGGAGCTACTGTGCCAAAAAGTGCGCGACACGATTTTACGCTTCGAACCTCGCTTTATTGAGGTCGAAGTGAGCTGCCTAGAAGATGACTTGCCGCTGGATAGAATCATGCGTTTGCGCATCAATGCGCTGCTTTGGGCAGAGCCAGAACCAGAGCTCATTAGTTTTGACTCAGAAGTGGAACCGATTAATTTGGGAATGACAGTCCAAGAGACCAGCTTATGAATGACGAATTACTAAAGTATTATAATCGTGAACTGGCCTATATTCGTCATATGGGGGCCGACTTTGCCGACAAATATCCAAAGATTGCCGGGCGTTTAAAGCTTTCTGAAGAACAGATTGAAGACCCGCATGTATCGCGCTTGGTTGAGTCTTTTGCATTTATGACTGCACAGATCAGGCAAAAACTAGACGACAGCTTCCCAGAATTAACTGACGCCTTGATGGGTCAACTCTACCCTGATTATCAAGCCCCTATTCCGTCAATGTCTGTCATTAAGATGACCACTGAGAACCTTTCAACAACCGGGGTGGTGCTACCGCGCGACAGTGATGTTGAGTCTGATGTTGAAGGTATGAAAACCTGTCACTTTCGCACCTGCTATGACAGTTATTTATGGCCGGTCGAAGTTAATAACGCGCAGTTTAACAACGCCCCTTTTAGTGCTCCGCGCCCAATTTGGTCTACCACTGCCAAATCTGTAGTAAAAATTGAACTACAGGGTGAATACAAAGAGGTCGGCCTTAAAGAAACCGAATTAAACAAGCTACGGTTTTATATTAATGGTCAGTGGCACCATAGTTTGAGCATTTATGAATTACTCTTTAAAAGCGCGATTGGCTTTGCCATCGAGGCTGAGGGTCATGAAGCTAAATTCTTCTCAACGCGTCACCTGCAAGAGGTCGGTTTTAGCGACCAACACGCCACCATTCCCTACAGCGACAAATCAGCGACCGGCTATCGCCTGTTGGCAGAGAACTTTATTTTCCCTGAGAAGTTTCTATTCTTCGACTTAGAGGATATCAACCAGTTTCTACCTGAAGATAAAGCAAACTGTAATCTGTACATCTACTTCGATGAAAGCTCTCAAGAGCTTGAGAAACAACTCGGTAAGCAACATTTTCAACTCGGCTGCACGCCTATTGTTAACCTGTTTGAACAGGAACTAGAGCCTGTTCGCGTATCACTCAGCCAGTACGAGTACAAACTGGTACCGCGCTATATGGACGCGGATATCTCAGAAGTGATTCAAGTTGGTGAAGTCAACGCCTACGACCACAAAGATAACAGTTATCAGGTAACACCTTTTTATGGGCAAACTCACCCGGCTTATCGCGATCAAGATCGACTTTTTTGGCATATTCGCCGAGAGTCTGCATATTGGGCTGGCGGATTTACCGAGCAAGGAACCGACACCTTTTTCAGCTTGGTTGATAGAGAGTTTGAACATTTTGAGCCAGACAGCGAACATGAAAGTTGGTTAGTTACCATAAAAGCACTGTGCAGTAACCGCAACTTGCCGGCCAATTTGCCTTTCGGCGGTGATGAACCGCAGATGCTGGTACCAGAGCGTGCGGATATTATTAAGAAAGTCCGTTGTTTAGTTGCTCCCACGCATGCAGTTCGCCCTGAGCTTAGCGATGCTACACGGTGGCAGTTAGTGTCCCACTTGTCTTTGGACTATTTCTCTGGCCCTGATGCGCTTCGCAAGTTAAAAGAAACGTTACGCCTGTATGATTTTAAGAATGCACCTGAATCGAAAGCGCTTATCGACAATATCCATGGTGTCAGTATTGAGATGACCTCGGCGCGGCTTGTGCAAGGTGGGCGTACGTGTTTTGCCAGTGGCAGCGCTATTACGTTGACCTTTGCAAAGGATGACTTCTCCGGCAGCGGCATGTTCTTTTTTGCTTCGGTGTTAGATCATTTCTTCGCGCAATTTGCCGCCATTAATAGTTTTACTCAGTTGCGCATACGTTTTAAGGATCAAGACAGTATTTATCATAGCTGGCCACCTCGTTCGGGTAAGGTGCCGCTGTTATGAGTATCGATAGCTTATATAAAACCCCCGGCCAATTTGACTTCTATCAAGCGGTGTTTATGTTGCAAAACCGTGCTGGAAGTCGTGGTCAGAAAGTAGGAGCTGATGCCTTACCTAACCAAGAGTTAGTGCGGTTCAAGTCTGTACAGCACTTAGGCTTTCCCGGCTCCCCTGTTGCTAAAGTCAAACCAGTCGCTTGCGAACAAGGCGGACAGTATCATCAAGTGGATGTGACGTTTATGGGGCTCACAGGCCCAAGCGGAGCGCTGCCCCAGCACTACAGTGAACTGGTGCTTTCTCGTATTAAGCAAAAAGACACCACAATGGTGGACTTTTACGACATGTTTAATCATCGCTTAGTGTCTTTGTATTACCGCGCCTGGGAGAAATATCGCCAAGCAATCAATTATTCTACGCATAGTGAGCATTTTGACCCATTTACTCGCGTATTAGGTCACCTCAGTGGCGGCAATGCACCTTACCGTTTGCATATGGCGGGTTTATTTAGCCGCCGAGTGCGCAGCGCGGTACAGCTAGAGCGTTTGCTCACTCACTATTTAGAACTTGATGTCGACGTAAAACAATTTGTCGGTACCTGGCGACCGTTAGCGTCATCAGAGCAGACACGCTTAGGGACAAGAGAAAACCCCGAAGGGCAATTTGCTCGCCTTGGCTCTGAGGCTGCGGCCGGCAAATCCGTATGGGATGTAAATAGCGCCATTGATATTACCTTCTATTGTAAAGATAAAGCGAAAGCGCGCGCGCTGTTACCACAAGGCCCGTTAAATGGGTTACTCAAAGATATGCTCCATAGCTATTTAGGCTATGCCGTCAAAGCTAACATTAATGTAAAAACGCAATTAAAAAACCTACCTGTTATGAGGTTGGGACAACAGTCTTCAGCCTTGGGCCATGGGGGCGTAACCCTCGCTCGGGAACGGGTACTATCGCGTGATGTTTGTATTCAATTACGCGGACAATAAGGAAAAGGAAAACACCTATGTCATCTATGACCCTCAATAAACTCGTAGAGAAGCTCTCGCCAGAATGTCGAGGCTCCTTAGAAGCAGCGGCTGCGCTTTGCCATAGTCGCAGCCACTTTACTGTGGAGCTTGAGCACTGGTTGCATGCCATGCTGGATAAAAAACTTGATGATGTGCGTATCATATTGGCGAGTTTCAGTATCAATGCTGACAGATTAATGGCCGAGCTAAACCAAGCTTTGGAAAGCTTTAAAACCGGTAACGAGTCTGCACCCAGCTTATCACCACATGTGATCTCTTTATTGCGTCAAACCTGGCTTAACACCAGTATCGAGTTTAACGATACGCAAATACGCAGCGCTTATTTACTTTACACGCTGGTAAAAGACGACACGCTTGGCTCTTTAACAATGCGCCATGCACCGCAATTGGAAAAAATTGACCCTTCTCAATTACTGCATGCGTGGCCCGAATTGGCCGGTCAATCAAATGAGAGTAATCAGCTCGCTGCATCTACATCAAACTCTGACAAACCAGCAACGCAAGCTTCGGGTAAGACGCCAAGCTTAGATCAATTCACCATTGATCTTACTGCGCAAGCAAAGTCTGGCAAGATTGACCCTATTCTAGGGCGTGATGACGAAATTCGACAAATGATCGATATCCTGACACGTCGCCGTCAAAATAACCCTATTCTGACTGGTGAGGCAGGTGTGGGTAAAACTGCTGTTGTGGAAGGGCTTGCGCTTCGCATCGCCGAACAAGATGTGCCAGAAGCAATTAAGAATGTGCGTATTCATACGCTGGATCTCGCGCTCCTTCAAGCTGGCGCAGGAATGAAAGGTGAGTTCGAAAACCGCTTAAAGTCACTAATTAGTGAAGTGAAAAACTCGGCGCAGCCCATCATTTTATTTATTGATGAAGCCCACACTATGATCGGCAGTGGCGGTCAGGCAGGTCAAAATGATGCCGCCAACTTGCTGAAGCCCGCGTTAGCGCGCGGCGAGTTGCGCACGATTGCGGCAACGACATGGGCCGAGTATAAGAAATTCTTTGAAAAAGACGCCGCTCTAACTCGACGCTTCCAAGTCGTCAAAGTCGATGAGCCTGAGCCAAGCAAAGCCATCGCCATGTTGCGCGGACTTGTACCCGTCATGGAAAGCCACCATAGCGTCTTCATATCAGAACAGGCACTGGAAAGTGCAGTGAATCTATCGCACCGCTATGTAAGTGGCCGCCAACTCCCCGATAAAGCCGTTGGTTTGCTAGACACAGCCTGTGCTCGCGTTGCTATGAGCCAAGCTGCTACGCCTGGCCCGGTGGAAAACTTAAACCGCAAAGTGCAGCGCCTTGATGATCAAATGGCCATGTTGACGCGCGAAGCGAATGCGGGCTTAGACCATAGCGCTAAAATTTCCGAATTAGAACAACAAAAGACGGATATCGAAGCGCAGTTAGCCCCGCTCAAAGAGCAATGGCAGCAAGAACAACAAGCTATAGCCCGTGTTGGAGAAATTCTCAGTGAACTACAGCAAGAACAAGCGGATAAAGAGACGCTCGTTGCTGAGCTCAATGATATTAAGGCCAACCTAAGTGAATATGAGCAAAATATGGTTCACTGGCAGGTCGATGAAGCTCTCATTGCCCAAGTTATTGCTGATTGGACAGGTATTCCTGTCGGTAAAATGCATGAAGATGAGATCAATGCGGTACTTAACTTAGCCGACAGCATGAAAGAACGTGTGGTCGGCCAAGATCATGCGCTTGACCTTATTGCTAAAACCGTTCAAACATCACGCGCCCAACTTGCTGATGAGAACCGCCCCAATGGTATTTTCATGCTTACCGGCCCAAGCGGGGTAGGTAAAACTGAGACGGCGCTTACACTAGCAAGTGAGGTATATGGCTCAGAAGAAAACGTCACCGTTATTAATATGTCTGAGTTCAAAGAAGAGCATAAAGTGTCATTGCTATTAGGCTCACCGCCGGGCTACGTTGGCTATGGCGAAGGTGGTATTTTGACCGAGGCGGTGCGTCGCCAGCCATACAGTGTGGTACTACTTGATGAGATGGAAAAAGCACACCCTGGAGTACAGGATATTTTCTATCAAGTGTTTGATAAAGGGATGATCAAAGACGGTGAAGGCCGTGACATCGATTTTAAAAATACCATTATCATCATGACATCAAACGTCGGCACTGACACCACCATGAACTTGTTCGACGATCCGGAAACAGCTCCTTCTATCAAAGGACTGCAAAAGGCGCTACGTGATGATTTACTAGAAGCGTTTAAGCCTGCTTTCTTAGGAAGAATTAACATTGTTCCTTATGTACCTCTGACTGATGAAATGCTCATCGACATTGCCAAAATTCAGCTCGCGAAAGTCGAAAAACGCGTCGCCAAAAACTATGGCGCAGAGTTTAGCTTCGAAAAAGAGCTTACAGATTATATCGTACAACGCTGTCATGAGCCTGGTTCAGGTGCTAGGAACATTCATAATATTCTACAAAATGAAATATTGCCGAAACTGAGTGAAGAGTTACTCAACAGCATGACCAGTAAAAAGGACATTAATTCAGTATCATTGACTATCGAAGGTGATGAGTTAGTGATTGAGGTGGCTTAACCCACCTCAAATCGAATTGCAAAAATCAGAATAATATAATTTCTTATTAATTATATTCTTGTGTTAGATATCGCAATTAAATATAATTTACCCAGCGCATATAAAGATGCACTAGAGAAGGAATTATTTTTTGCTGACAAAGGGATTTATCAGTACCCACCCTTTACTTGCAGTTCAAAAGATAATGAAGTCGAAGCTATAAATTTCCGGTTCGCCGGGAAGTACCCTATCCATTTATGGATGTTAGTAAAATGCAAAAAGGAGCATAAGAAATGCAAGCAAATACTTACCTTAAGTATGGTTCAATCAAAGGCGAAACAACTGCTGAGTCTTTCAAGGATTTGATCACAGTACTATCTCTAGACTGGAATATCAGCCGTGAAATTTCAGCTCACACTGGTACCGCTATGGACCGTGAAGCAAGCGCGACTCGCCTAGGCGATGTGACTATCACTAAACTTCAAGATAAAGCGTCTCCGGACCTTTTCAAAGAAGCTACGATTGGTAAAGGTCAACCTGCGACTTTCCACATCACTAAGCAAGGCGACAAAGTAGAAGAAATCATGAAAATCGACCTAACTGATGCCATGATCTCTAGCTACAGCGTGTCTGTACAAAACGACCGTCCTATCGAGACAATCACCATCAGCTACACAGAAATGATGATGACTGTAACTCCAACAGACGACAAAAACAGCATCACTGCGCCGCTTGTATACGGCTACAGCGGTGTTAAAGGTCAACAAATGTAATTTATTTGTTGCCCAACTCAGCTTCGGCGCTCACGCGTCGGAGCTTACTGTATTTTGGATAACAATTGAGGCATGGAATGCAAAAAGCGACACAAGACAAGAATGTAATTAAAATCACCACAGCGGCTGGCAAGGATGCGTTTTATCTCACTAGCTTTAATGCTGCGGAGAGTATGTCCGAGCTGTTTGTTATCTCTGCCAATATGTTTACCATTGGCTCGCAAGTAAGCCATGATGCCGTAGTAGGTAAAGCGGCTGTTATTGAGTTACGCAATGCTAAAGGCGGCGGTGCGGCTCGCCACTTTCATGGTATTGTAAGTCAAATGGTGTCCTTGGGCACACGCACGGCTGATAAAGATGAACAAAAAAATTACATCGATTATCAGGTTACTATTGTGCCTGTTGCTGCGACTATGCAACATCGCCAAAATTATCGAATCTATCAGCAAAAGAAGGTTACGGAAATTGCCGCTGATTTATTTGGTCAACATGGCGTTGCTTTTAGCGATAAAACTAAAAAGAGTTATCCAAAGTACGAGTATTGTGTTCAATATCAAGAGAATGACTTGGAATTTATCCAACGCTTATTCCAGCAAGAAGGTATTTACTTCTATTTTGAACATTCACAAGGCAATCACACTTTAGTTTTTGCCGATGATGAAACCGTCTATGCTGATGTAGCGGATTCACCCGTAGCCCACTCCTCGGGCCATCTTAGTGAATCTCATATCAGTGCTTGGCAAGGTGGCCTCTCGCTGGCTCCGGGTAGTTATAAACGTTTAGGTTATGACTTTGAAAAGCCGAGCAAATACCCAGACGGTGAACAGAAAAAGCCTGAGCTGCCGACACAAAGTAGCGGCGAGGTATTCGAGTACACCGGGGAGGCAGAGTGCAACAAACGCGCCTCGGATCTCGCTTCAATTCAACTGCAAGCATTACAAAAAGACATGAACCTGAGTAGCGGTAAAAGTGACTGCCGCTCGTTTGTGCTCGGTGGTATCTTTGCGTTTAAAAAGCATGAAGACCCCCGCCTAGAAGGTAAAAAGTTTGTCGTTACAAAATTACGTACCTCTGCCAATGTTCCTAACCAATCAGGTGCTGGCCAAAGTGAAGGCTTAGTCTACTCCAACAGCTTTAGCTGCGTACCTAAAGATACTGTTTATCGCCCTACCCGCAGTTACCAAAAACCCTTAGTTCAAGGTATACAAACTGCACTCGTAACCGGTGATCCAGGTGATGAAATCCATATCGATAAGTATGGCCGTGTAAAGGTGCAATTTGATTGGGACCGCGAGGGTAAAAAAGACTCCAAGAGCTCGTGCTGGATCCGTGTAGCTCAAAACTGGGCGGGGAAAAAGTGGGGCGCGTTCTTCTTCCCTCGTGTTGGACAAGAAGTCTTAGTTGAATTTATTAATGGCGACCCTGATCAACCCATTATCAGTGGTGCGCTCTACAATGCCGACTTGATGCCTCCTTATGCATTGCCTGCGGATAAAACCCAAAGCGGTATTAAATCAAGGTCCACCAAAGAAGGTGGTGCCGATAACTTTAATGAAATACGCTTTGAAGATAAAAAAGGCAGTGAACTCCTCTACTTACAAGCAGAGAAAGACCATCACTTACATGTTAAAAACGATCAGAAAGACACCATACTCAATGACCGTTTAAGTGATATAACCAACAACGACACGATCAAAGTCGGCAAAGATCGCAGTACAGATATAGGTAAAAACGACACCCTGAAAGTAGGTGACGCACTTAATATTGAAGCTGGTAAAGAGATTAATATTAAAACCGGCGGCGCGTCTATCACCATGAAAAGTGATGGTAGCATTGATATTAAAGGTACCAATATCAAGATCAATGGCAGTCAAATTGCCCTTAAAGCTGGCGTGATTAAGTTGAATTAATATGAACGCTTACCTTGGCAGCCACAACCAAGAAGCCTTGTTTTCACAAGGTATCGTGGTGTACTGCTGTTTTGGCGAGCCTCACTTAATATGTCGTCCAGAGCATATCCCTGATGATCCTATGCTGGCGCCAGCAATGGCCGAGTTCAGTGCAGGGGTAGTGTTTGCAGAGCAGTTCCTTCAAGACTTGGACCCGTGGCGAAATAATCACCTTATCATTAGTGCGCTTTACGACTATTTAAACTTAACCTTACTAAATGGCGGGTCAAAGCCCTTGCATGTACAGTTGTGCGATGTGGCGCAGGCGATGACAGACGGCCGGCTAGTTGTTTATCCACTAGAAGATATTGCCCAGCATCCAAGCGTTTTAAAACGTCAGCTGCAAAAATCTGACAAGACTCGTTCACAGCAACCCAGCGTTGAGCAACCAAAACGTAGTAGTGGTGCAGATTTGGCCAGTCCTCAAGGTAAAAGCACGCCTTCTAGCTCCAAAGCTGCAGTTCCAGCCTCAAGCTCGGCCGGTGTAATAGACGGGCCTTCTACAAACACCCCATTACCCCAAGTGGCAGAGGCCCCTGAACAGTTTGATGCTGTCGCAGCTAGGCAACAACGTTATCAGCAAAGAAAGACTCTAATTGCCGATACCCGCTCGCTACCTGGAGCAGAGCCTGCAGCGCAGCGTCTTGACTTTAATAATGACAATGTCGTTCGTGCTGAGGCCGCTCAGTATGTTTATCGCGTTGATGAATACAACCGAGGACATATAGACACGCTGCCAGAACCGCCTGTGGGTTTAAAACACCTTAACGCAGAAAATACACCTAGTCTTGCGTCAGCAAGATTTACAGACAAGAAGTCGGGCTTTGGTGCTGCTTTATTTGAATCTGATATTACCGGCGAAAAAATGTTAACGTTCAGAGGAACGAATAATGGTGTAACCGGTGCTGCGGATTGGAAAACCAACTTTATGCAAGGCAGTGGTATGGAAACAAAGCAGTACAACCAAGCAATGAAATTAGCGCGCTCAGTCTCTAGGGTATACGAAGATGATGTTGTTATGGTTGGTCACTCTCTCGGTGGCGGGCTGGCGACATCCGGGGTGGCTGTATCGGGAAATAAAGGCTATACCTTTAACTCCTCAGGCTTACATCCAAAAACGTCGGCTCGTGAACAAGGGTTGCCTTTGGAAGAAGTATCAAAACTGATTGTTTCTCAAGCGGTTGATGGTGATGTTCTCACTATGGCGCAGAGCTTGCCAGTAAAAGGCATACTCACTGGCGCTGTGGGATATCTCGGGGGCCCTGTCGCGGGCCTTGCTACAGCTGCGGCAATTGCCGGTTTAGACCTAATCCCTAAAGCGTCTGGTGATATGCGCAGTCTGCCAAGCCTTCAAGGTGGCACACCCATAGACCGCCATGGAATGGACCAAGTTGTTGAGGGAATTGAATCGCAAAAGCAAGAAGATATAAACACCCTTAATACCATTAAAGACAATTACTTAGGCTAGGTGAACATGAAGCTTCTTTTTATTGCTGTGCCTTTGGCACTGATACTGTTAGCCTGCATGGCATTGCCTACTCAAGGAAAAAATATGAAAGCTGAACAATTTTTTGAGCCCTCCCATGTAAAGTTGCTCAACGCCATTAAAGCGGGTGACAAGCAATCCGCGCAAGCTATCATTGATAATGGCGTTGCACTGGATGTACGCGGTGAACATGGTATTACGCCACTATTTTGGCTCGCTATGGAGACGGACAAAGAATCACTGAGGCTTGCGCTAGAACTTGGCGCTGATCCTGACTTTCCAGCTTTTGTAACCTTAGATCGAAATGGACCGACTGAAGAGCAATTATTGGCAGCTCTAGCCGGTAGCGACAAAACCGATATGATGCAGGTTTTGCTTGAACATAATGCCTCTCCCAACGCAGTAGATGCAGGCTTAGAGCCGGCATTATTCAATGCGGTTGCTAATGACAAAGATGAGCAAGTAAATTTGTTATTAACTCATGGAGTTGATCTTAATGCCACAGACGCGATGAACAATAACGCCGCCAATTATTCAGCGCTTATGCTAAAGTATAAATACGCTTTACTATTTATTACCAAGGGAGGCGACTTCTCTGCGCCTTCAACCACAGGCGGCACGGTTGCCAATAGTATAGAGAGAGACTTGCGAAAGAAATTACTTCGCCCTGGAACGAGTAATTACGATTATGCGATGAAAGTGAAAGAACTATTAATAGAAAAAGGCGTTTCTTTTCCTCCACCCTCACCGAAAGAAGTTAGAGCGGCTAATTAAGGCTTTGTGTAGCTAAAGGCCGCAACCGTATCACCGCCCGCTCTACTTTGCTTGCTTCCGAAAAGGAGTGATAAATTAATGAGCTTATTAACCTTGTCACACTCATTGGCTCAGACTTCGCGTAAGACTGACATTGACGTTCTCCAACTTTAACTTGGCGCGCATATCGCTGTATGCAGCGCTGCTTATATTTATGGACATGTCCATATTAGCGCAAGGTATGAAAGCTGAACAATTTTTTGAGCCCTCCCATGTAAAGTTGCTCAACGCCATTAATGCGGGTGACAAGCAAGCCGCGCAAGCTATCATTGATAAAGGCGGTGCACTGGATGTACGCGGTGAACATGGTATTACGCCACTATTTTGGCTCGCCATGGAGACGGACAAAGAATCGTTACAGCTTGCGCTAGAACTCGGCGCGAATCCCGACTACCCGGCCCTAGTTAAAAAAGACCGTAACGAACCAAAGAAAGAACAGCTCCTCGCAGCTTTAGCGGGCAGCGACAAAACAGATATGATGCAGGTTTTATTAGAGCATAATGCCTCTCCCAACGGCGTTGATGCCCATAAAAAGCCAGCTCTTTTCAATGCTATTGCCAACGATAAAGACGACCAAATAGAGTTACTGCTAAAGCATGATGTTGATCTTAATGCCACAGATGCGATGAACACCAACGCCGCCAACTATGCGGCGCTCATGCTAAAGTATAAATACGCTTTACTATTTATTTCTAAAGGAGCCAACTACTCTGCGCCCTCAACCACTGGTGGCACGGTTGCCAACAGCATAGAAAAAGACTTGCGTAAAAAATTGGTTCGCCCTGGCACTGACAATTATGAGTATGTAATGGAAATCAAAGAACTGCTGATAGAAAAAGGCGTTTCTTTTCCTCCGCCCTCACCGAAAGAGGTCAGAGCAGCTAATTAATATAAACGAAACTTAAGTTATTGTCGCCTTAATGAAGCCTCACACCTAGATCGTGCGGTAAGATGAGTAGTGCAAATAGTCACATAATCACTTAATACCGTTTATTTTACTCTTTGTAAAAATACTGACGCTAGGTATTGATCCGCCCTCTATTTCACTTAATATGCTACCTTAGCAACCAAAACCATTATATAGGGACATAAGCTATGGGCATTGATATTAAATATTTACAACGAATCGTCGATGAGGTGCTAAAAGCGTCAGCACTAAAAGGCATTACTTGGTCAACCTTAGCTTTGGTTCTTACTCGAGAAGATAAGGGGTTTGCAAACGCTGGCTTCTACTACCAAGACGATGGTTCAGCCACGCCATTTTACGTCAACTCCAATGAGCATTTGGTTCTCTCAGATATGGTGCAGGATATGCAGCAGGAAATCACTCGCCAAGGCCCCTTGCAAATTCAGCAATTATTGGTACAAATTCAACAAAAAAGCGGCTTTTTCAAAGCAGACTTCGAATTTAAAAACCATCAGCGCTGGGACTTTAATACCACGGAGCTTGAGCCACTACAGGCCTTGTTGAAACCTGACTTTTCAGAATAATCAAGCTGGGCATTCAATATACTTGTCGACGCACTATTAATCGGCGATAATATAGCCTTTCAGCGATTAAAAGGATGTGATCATGGGAAAACCCGCTTCCACTTTGACTCATATGCATGTATGCCCCAAGACTAATCCCGGCCCAGTTCCCCATGTCGGTGGCCCTATAATCATGGGCTCAGGCAATGTATTGATTGGTGGCCTGCCAGCGGCCAGAAAAGGCGATAAACTTATTTGCGTAGGTCCGCCGGATACCATTAATTCAGGCTCAGGATCTGTAAAAATCAATGGTAAACCCGCCGCACGTATGGGCGATGGGACCGCTCACGGCGGGAAAATAGTAGTTGGTAATCCAACTGTATTGATTGGTGGCTAGGCTAAAGGATTGCACTCACGCATGGAAGCTTTGAATACCGCTCAACGTTTGCAAGAACTGGTGTGCTTACAATCACATCCTCTGGCTAATCGTGCCAGCTTTTTAAGCGCCGTTAACCGCTTCACCGTCGAATTGCGCCAGGCCAGCGCGGGTTTGCGAGATTTTTCTGATCCACATTGCCCTTTTTCACTGAGCATCGGCAGCAAAACGCTGCTCGATGCAGCTTTTATAGTTAGCGATGAAACCAGCTTTGAGCAACGAGTGCTTTTTTGCCAACTATTGATTAGGCTACAACGATTAAGTCTGAAATCTGCATTGAACCAGCTATTGCTTAGCGAATCACCAAAGCATCATGCCATCGCTTTAGAGCTGGCTTGGCGAGAGGGGGTGTTAACACATATTCCCGAGTCGGTGTTGCAGCAAATCGACACGACAGATTACAGCGACTATCGCGCGTTGCTCACGGGGCAAACCTTAAGTTGGCAAGCAAACGATAAACAAGACATATTGACTGCTTGCGAAGAAATACTGGCCCGTTATTCGCTCACGCACCCTTTAGCCCAACTATTTTTCTTGACCTGTTCCAATGATGGTATTCAGCGTATTGCCAATACCTGGTCAAAAAGCCACAGCCCACAAGACATTGCACACCTATTCATGCTCGCGGGGCTGACAAAGCAGCTTCCTTTGATTTACCAATTACTGTGTGAGGAGCCCAATAACGAGCTTATCAACACCTTCATGAACTGTTACGGCGAGCATGTAGAAACGCTATTTACGCAAGAGCAACTCACGGAAGCTTGGCTTGCTCCCGATACCTTGGGCGACTTTCAAGAGCAACTATCAACACAGTGGCCAACCTTTTGCGAGCAGGTCGATTTTGCCAATCGACTACTGGCAGGGAAAGACATCTACACGCATCCGCTTAAAGACTATCAGTTCGATGCTATTACGCCTTACTTGGTGGCGCAGCTGTTTAATTTAATGCACAAAAAAGAGAGCCATATAGTTCATCCACTCTCCTTGGGGGTCACATGGCAATAACACTCACAGAGTTCGATATCGCCCTTCCTGGGCTCGAAAGTACCGACGCGGCACTTCTTCTTAGCGAGCCTATGCCTGTAAGCGAGCAGTCGCAACAGAGCGAGGCAATGCCCTGGCCTATTTCTCTTATTGCACCACTAAACCAGTTTTTAGCCCGCTTTGAGTTTGACTCCGAGGAGCCTATTTTTTGGCTGCTGCCTAACCTCGCTTATGATGAGCAACGCCTAAATACGCTTATTTCAGCCTTAAACGAAGTGGCTCCCAATGGCCGAGCGCAACCAGGCCACTCCCACCCAGTAAACGAGTTTTTCGCGCATGGTGAATCGGCATTGCACTGCGCACTCATTAAAGCGATGCAGCTTGCTAAACATGTCACATTCATTGCTCTAGATGAGCAATTTTTACATCTAAATGAAGGTATCACACACAATAATGGCGCCGCATTCGCATTAGCACGAATACAGTTTAGTGAAACGGGGCTGCACGTGCCCTTTTGTCATGGTGAACCTTGCTTCGATATCGAACAACACAACCCCTTCCCTACTTTACTCAGCCAAGCGGTAAAAGAAGTGCCCGCCCCAATAGAGCACATTGTAGCCCCCGCCTTAGGGGAAGAGCCTTGGCCTAGTGCCTGGCTTGAGGGGTATTTACAACTAAACGGTAAAGTGGTTGAGCAACCAAAGGTGACTCAAAGTGAATACGTTCATGGTCAGCTCGGCGCAGTGTTTGGCCTTTATTCATTTATTGGTATCTATAATGACTACAATTCGAGCATGCATCGTGATATTATTTTACACCTTGGCAGCACGCCCAAGCTCTACCAAGCAGCTTCTGTGTATCAATGGATTGATTAAGGAATAACGTAAGAATATGGATATTCGTTCAATTGCCTTTCGCTCAAAACGCGGCTCAGTGTTAATTACCCTAGCCAATGATAAAGCCCCAGGTGGCTACGATCCGGTGGCGATAGACACCCCAGATGCGGCAGGCGCCCAAGTCAATCTATTGGCCGAAGATCTGGTCGGCGATATTCATAAACGAATTCAATGTGTGCATATGCTGCGCGCTGCGGGCGTGCATTCGGTTAACACCGCCACCGCGCGGGAAGTCGCCCATGGCCTAAGCTCGGCGTTAGCATCAGGCTCCTTACTTTGTTATAACCAAAAACCCAAGCGCAGCATTCAAGTTAGCGACAATACCAACTCGGCCAGCGCCAGTGGCGGCGCCAAAGCACAAAAAGATAAAAAGTCCCAACCCAGCGTGGTCAAAAAAGGCGGTCAATCCGAGGGCAACCCAAACAAGGCCCAAGTCAATGACACGGCCACTGAGCAAAGTGTAGATGAACAAGAGTGCCGCTCTGATCCTATCTCCATGCTAAGCGGTGAAGAAATTCTCCCATTGGTCGATTTTACCCTTAACGCCCCCATGCCTTTAAAGTGGCAACGGCTATACCGCTCCAGTAAAAGCGATGCCAATGTGGGCTTGGGTTTTGGCTGGCGCCATCATTTTGCTCTCAGCATTTTTGAGCGCTACGAAGCGCCACCCAAAGTTGGCCCGAAAACACCCGGGCGCTACTGGCTAGAACTTGTTGATGAGCAAGGCCGCATACATGAGTTTGAGAAGGTAAAACCAGGGCAAACCAGTTATCAGCTCAGCTCACAACTTGCTTTACACTACCAAAACGATGGCAAGCAAACCTTAGTACGCCCTGATGACAGCCATTACACGTTTTTTGCTGGTTCCAAGGCTTGGTTGCTCGAGAAAATCACCGACGCCAAGGGACAAACACTCAGCTTTTTCTACGATGCCAACGAACGCCTTAGCCGCATTGCTATTAATGATAAGCGCGGTGTAGTGCTGCAATATAACGGCGATGATTTATTAACTAAGATTGCCGCTTATCACATGGATGACAAAGATAAACGTCTCATCCATGAGCCGCTGCTTGCTTGTTATCAATACAACGACGCTAAACAACTAGTGGCAGTGACCGATAGCCAGGGCAATATCGAGCGTTACAGCTACCGTGGCGATAATGTTATTAGCAAGCGTACCCGCGCCAGTGGCTTTAGCCACCACTTTGAGTGGCAAGGTGCAGGCGTTGATGCAAAATGTATTCGCCAGTACGGTGATAACAACACCTACGAATACAGCTTTGAATACCCACGAGAGGGAGTGAGTAAAAGTACCGATAGTCGCGGTAATACCGAAACCTTTGTTCACAACAGCGACGGTAAGCTGGTTGAATACACCGACGCGCGGGGCCACAGCTGGCGATACCGCTATGATGCCTTCGGCAATCGTACTCACACCCAACATCCAGATGGCAGCGAAGAGCGCAGCGAATACAATGATCGTGGCCAAAAAGTGGCCCACTACGATGCTCAAGGCAATAAAACCACCTTTGCTTACAACCAACTGGGGCAGCATGTACTGACTCGCTATGCCGATGGCGGCGAACTCAAGCGCGCGTTTACTGCAATGGGTCTGCTGCAATCGCAAACTCTGCCCGATGGCCGCACCAGCCATTATCAATACAATGATAATAACCAACTGACCACGGTGGTGCATGACAATGGCCGCAGTGAACAATTTAGCTGGAGTGCCCAAGGCGAGCTCTTAGCACATCAACAAGGCGATGTCCTAACGCGCTTTAGTTACGACGAACTAGGCCGCGTTAATGCAACTCTAACCAACACCGGTCTATTAACCCAATTCGAGCGCAATGCCGCCGGCCAACTGAGCGCCAAAGTCATGCGCCAAGAAGGCGACGAGCACGCGGCGATTCGTATTGAGTACCATTACGATGCTGCTGGTCGCTTAACGGCGACCACCAACGGTAATGGCGAGCAAACCAGCGCTGATTACGCTGGATTAGCGCAGCCCGAACAAGTGCGTTTTGCCGATGGCAGCCACTTACGCTACCGCTATGATAAAGAGCGCAACCTGATCGGTATTACCCGCAGTGATGGTGCAGAATACCGCATTGATTACGATGCCAATGAAAATCCAATTCGCACCACGGGCTTTGACGGTCGCGTGCAGCGCTTTGAGTTTGATGCTCATAACCGTGTGGTCGCACTCAACGATGCCGACGAGCGCTTCATTAAATTAAAACGAAACGCGCTCGGCCAAGTCATAGAACAACAGGCTGCCCACCCCAATGCCAAAGACAGCACCCTGTGTAACCTGTCCAACTATTTTAGTTATGACAGTCAAGGACGCCTGCAGCGCGCCCATAACGGCGCCACCACTCTGACACAAGGGTTCGATCAAGCCGGTAAACTACTGGTAGCGACCCAGGGCCAACATACCCTTAACTACAGTTATGATGCCTTTGGCCGACGCAGCGCCTTAACTTTGGCCGACGGCCAAATTCTTAATTATCATTATGACGCCCAAGGCCAACTGGCGCGCATCGATCTCAATGGGCACACCCATGTTGAGCTCAGCCATCGACATGGTCAACTCAGTGAAATTCACTACGCCAATAACATCACCACCAAGCAAGAGTTTGATTGTTTTGGCCGTCTTTGCGAGCAAGAGTTATCGCACCCAGAAAATGCGCTCTATGCTAAACAAAGCTACCAATACGATGGCAACAACCAACTTATAGCCAGTCAGCGCGAGAGCTCAAACAGCGAGCTAAGTAGCGATAAGCAATATCAGTACAACGCCATCAATCAGCTTATTGAGGTCAACGGCGATCAATCGGCGCGCTACCACTGGGACAGCTTTGGCAACCCGGATCAAGCGACCGCATCGGATGAACCAGCACTGCGTCCAGTTGATAAAGAGCACACCTCCCCTGCCCTTAATAACAGCGCCGAGGATGTATTTACGGGCACAGCCTGTATTGATGACCGCCTGTACCACCTTGGTCAAGACGAGTTTGACTATGATGCCTGCGGCAACCAGGTGCACGTACTTGGCAAAGGGCAGCGCCAACGCTTGGAATACAACGCCTTAAACCAGCTCGCAAGCTTTTATCATAACGACCAGCTGACTCGTTATGAGTATGACCCACTCGGTCGACGCTGCGCCAAACTGACTGAGCAAGGTCGCATTGACTATATTTGGGACGGTAACCAACTGCTCGGCGAGTGCCAAAACGGCCAGTATACCTGGTATGTATCACTGCCCGGCGAGTATCAGCCATTACTGCTAATCAACAACAGTGGTGTGTATTATTACCATTTAGACCAACTCGATACCCCGCAGTTTGTGACCAACGCCCACGCCGAGGTGGTGTGGCAAAATAATACCGATGCCTTTGGTTACAGTGAGCAAATCGAGCTCAGCACAGAGCACATTACCCAACCCCTGCGTTTTCAGGGCCAGTACTTTGATGAAGAAAGCGGCTTGCACTACAATCGCTACCGCTATTACAGCCCCAAACAGCAGCGCTTTATTAACCAAGACCCAATTGGCTTGGTAGGCGGTATTAACCACTACCAATATGCACCCAACCCCATTAACTGGGTGGACCCACTGGGGTTGAGTTGTAAGGAAGAGGGCCCCAAAGGGTTTGGCCAATGGTTGTTAGAAGATGCGAATGAACAAATTAGTGCATCTGGTGGTTGGCAAGCTGAGGTTTGGAGCTTCTTCGCTGAAGATGGTATTAATGCAACAAATCAAGTTCTTGAAGGCGACTTTTCCGGTGCACTAACAAGTATCGCTTTGGCGGTAGTAAAGCCAGTGAAAGTTGCAGACAAGGTACTTGATAAGGTGCCCGACTCCGTCAGTAAACCGCTCGAGAAAACAACCAAAAAGGTTGTCAAAAAAATGAAGTTACACAAGGTAGCTTGCTTTAAGAAGAATAAAAAAGGCACCGATGCAGAGTACGACCGGCAATTGAAAGGCCAGCAAGATGGCATTAATGATATGACGGTCAAGGAATATTTAGATAATCGTGAGGCATACAAAAAAATTGGCCGTAAAGGAACGGGGGCTGCGCAGCAAAAAGCGAGAGATGATTTCAAAGAGAAATTAGTTAAAAAGTATGAAAAAGAGCTAGCAAGACGTGGAGAATACTTTGGTGAAGAAGCACACCAAAAAGCCCAAGAGCTTGCGAGTAATGAAATGAGCACTCTTAATGCTCTTCATAACCCTGACATGATTGCCGGTGGCTATGATAACGTAGTGGACTTGGGTGATGCGAGTGTGAACAAGTCAATCGGTTCGCAGTGGAAGTATAAAGGCGTAGATGCGGCAGGCAATAAATTAGATGGAAGCCGTGTCGCAAAAATGGATGCGCAGGCTGAACAAGCATTAGAAGAGTTAGGGCCAGATGCTAAGATGAATGTGGATTTACATAGGTGTAAATAGATGAATAAATATTTTGATAATTTTTACAATTTTAAAGGCTTTGGTCCCGCAATTAAAGCGACAATGCCAACACAAGAAACACTTGATTTTTTCAAAGGCAAATTGCCTGACCGTTTGTTGGAATACTGGCAAGAATACGGTTTTTGTGGGTGGGGTGATGGCATTTTTTGGTTAGTAAACCCACTAGATTACCATGATATTCTACAAACTTGGCTTGAAGGCACCGAATTCGCTGAACGCGAAAAAAATGAAATTGATAAATATTATGTAATTGGTCGCGGTGCTTTTGGGGATCTAGTGGTTTGGGGGAAAGCATCAGGGCAAAGTTTGGATATTAATTCAAATTTCGGAATGCTATTTCCAACTGATAGTACAGAAGACTTGGTTGAGGATGGAGAAACGCTAACCGTTGATTTGTTTTTTGCAACTATGAATAAAACTCCCCTAGATCAAAAAGATGTTGACGAAAAGCCTTTGTTTGAACAAGCACTTAAGAAGCTTGGGCCTTTAGAAGCTGATGAAATGTATGCGTTCGTTCCCGCGTTGGCGCTTGGTGGGGTAAATAAACTTGAGAATTTGAAAAAAGTAAAAGCGATTGAGCATTTGAACTTTCTAGCTGAGTTGGGCGAGAAACGTATAATGGCAGATATTGTCGCTATGTCTAATGAACTACATAAAGATTAATGCTTCAAGCGATTAATTACTCAAAAAAATTAATTATAAAATGAATATTTATCGAGGAAGTAAAAAAGCATTTCATTGAACGTTAATATGATATGGCTTTAAAATTATCGTTTAAACACAAATACATGAAAAGGAGTTTCATATGTCAGCAATGAGACTAAATCAATCCGTTGGGATTGGTGCAATGAATAACCCGAACGATGTGAAAGCAGTCCAGAATGCAATTAATTCCCTGATAAACTTAATTGCTCCAACGAGAACACTTGTCGTTGATGGCCGAGTTGGTGCAACACCAGAGAACTCTAAGACTGTTGCTGCTATCAAGGCATTTCAAAGCAAAGTAGCAGGCATGGTGCGCCCAGATGGAAGAATAGATGTTAATGGACGAACTCACCGTAAAATAAATGAGAAACTGCTCCAAGCACCAGGTCAAGTTAGCTTCAAGCTGCCAACAGCATCTTCTGATGTAATAAACTTATCAAACTCTGACTATGTAGATGTTGCCAACGAACTAAGCTGTAAAGTTGCCGCAATTAAAGCCGTTGCAGAAGTGGAGTCATCAACGGATGCTTTTCTACCTAACGGTAAGCCTAAAATCTTATATGAAGCACACATATTTTCTCGACTAACGGGGCATATTTATGATGCAAGCCACCCGTCCATTTCAAGTAGGGCTTGGAACCGAAGCTTATACATTGGCGGAGCTCAGGAGTACACTCGGCTGGAGCAAGCGATGGCATTGAATGTGACTGAAGCGCTCAAGTCTGCTTCATGGGGACGCTTCCAAATTATGGGCTTTAACCATCGAGCAGCCGGCTTTGCTAGTATAGAAAACTTCGTTAAAGCGATGTTTACGTCTGAAAGGAAGCAGCTCGATGCATTCGTTAGTTTTGTAAAAAGTAAGGGATTAGACCAGCACTTAACCACTTTGAATTGGGCTGCATTTGCTCGAGGTTATAATGGTTCTCAATACGCGAAAAACAAATATGATGTTAAATTACAACAGGCATTTGATAAGTATGACAACGAGTAAAGTCCTAACCACATTGCCACTATTTCTAATAGCTTCATGTCAAGCAACAGAAAGTGACACAAACACCGTATTTAAATGCTACGTAGATAACCCAGCCCCAATTTATGTCGTTGCAAGCAAAATGGGTAATACCTATGCACTCACCCAATTTGAGCACCCACAATTACAGCTCGATATCGGGTCTACTGCTGATAGCGTCAATAAGTCGAGTTACCACCGTGCGTTGGTTTCGGAGCACAGTATGCATTTTAGTTACGATGAAAATAAGGTTGTTATCAGCGACTATCACAGTGAAGAGCTTGGAACGCTAACCCAAGAGTACTCGGTGACATTCACCCAAGGTGATAACAAGCAATACTGGCTTTGCAACGACAAAAGTAAAAGTACACTGCCAGCAATTGAGGATTTTGATTAAACAATAACTAAAAGACCACAGAAAGTGCCAACCTTAAATTTACTTCAGGAAGGCATAAGTAAGTGATAACTATATAAGGAAATAGCATGAATAAAATAAACAAGGATGTAGATTACAGAAAGATGGCGGGTAATGCTCGATTAGTTTTACTTGCTGAATCTAGCCATAGCCCTATGTCCTACAAATATGAAGCTATAAAGGCTCTCAAGCAATTAAAGGCTATAGGCATCAACTACTTTGCTATGGAAATGCTTCCTATTAAATTAAAAGAGGAAATAGATCACTATCAGCGTACAGGTATAGGCTTGAAAAAAATTAAAAACTTTTTGGATAAAAACTGGAATTGGAATATAGCTTCTGTAACAGGTTATGTTGATCTCATAAAAACCGCTAACTCTTTAGGGATGAAAATTTTACCTCTAGATATTCCTTACGAATTAATGGACGAATACGATAAAAATTGCGAATGGGAAAAAGCCGCCGCAAATAAGTGTGATGACTCTCATATTCGCAGGAACGACTTGTGGGCAGATATTCTTGCTAACAAATTAAAGAGTGACAAAAATATTAAAATCGTCGCCTTCATGCATCGCTATCATGCTTTTAAAGCTAGCGATGCCCACTTAGGAATCGATGAGCTAATGCTTACTTTGAATATTAGCCAAATAAGAATTATCGATTATGTAGGGGGATTAACCTGTTCGACCCTGACTGCATGCGAGGGCGAATCAAGTGAGGAAGAACCATTATCACAAATGTACTTTGTCAGAAAAGGTGCTTATGTAGACTCGAGGGTTCCCTCTTTTACTGTACATATTCCAGAAAAACGCCTCACTGCCAATAGGGGGCTTACATGGTAAAAAAGCTAGTGTTGATACCTATTGTATTTTCTCTCAATGTAACAGCTGCGGGCCCTCGCTGGGATCACTCTATCAAGATTGACGACCCTGAGCTCACCGTCGAAGTGGCTGCGCAGCAGTGCCATAAAAGTTTAATAAATGCACCAGAACTCTTAGAAGCATGGTGTGAAACAGCCTATGAGATGGGTTACTGGTCAGCTTTGGTACCTATAAGTTTGCATACAGGTGACGGTACTAGGCTGGTAGCAGAGGCCAAAGAAAGGCTAAAAAATAAAGAGCCTAGCGCTTATACTACGTTAGCTTGGCTTTATGGGTCAGGCCAATTTGTGAAAAAGGATATCGCTAAAGCAATAGCACTTCGTGAGGAGTTATTGGTCTTAGATAAAAGTTTTACCCCTAACCAAATTGCTGCAAACCATATGAAGTTGGCAGATTTATATATACAAGAAAGAAACTGGAAGAAAGTAGCTATCCACGCTAAACATGTTCTAAAACATACCCAATCAAACTTTCAGAAAAAGTATGCTAAGAGACAGCTGGAATCTGCTGAGCAGCATTTGTCCTCAAACGAGCTCTAAACTTTTTATGAAGCACGTTCCCCTGCTAGTGTGGCGTGATAAACGCTTAGCTAGCAGGGTACACTTAGTTTAACAGCTAAAATAATACGCATTTCATTATTTCAGGCGCTAAATTAAGCATTCACAAAGAGATAACCTAAACACGACTTATCGCTGAGCGTTTATATAGTAGTCACCCAAATAGTAAATCTATAAGTCTGCTCTATCGTCATAAGTATATAGCTTGTATTTGCCCGTGCACTCAGAGCCAAACCTTACATTACCTCACCCATTATTTGCGCTAGATCAAAGTCTTTGCTGAGCAAAGTCTTCAGCGGGTCTGGACCTGATATAGATCAAATTTTTACTGGCTGTATTTGCTAAAGTTTGACCAATACATATAAGAACTCCAAGGACAGACAATGGCGCACTCAGACTTTCATACCCCAGTTGAACCTATGCCGCAGGCTACCGTAACTCCTATTGGCCAAAGTAGTGGCGAGCCTTCCCTGAGTGAGCAACTGCACCTTTACAAGCAACTGTTACAAGAAAAAGAGCGGCAAATTAAACAGCTAGAACAAGCTCATGCCCCTTTAGTTCAGCAGATAAACCAAGCGGAATCATTAAATAAAAAAGCCCTTGCGCACATGGATAAAATGGCAGAGCAGATGCAACAAGTGCAAATGCAGGCCAAACGCGATGTGCAAATTGAAATGGCCGAGCTTGAACAGCAACTTGAGGAAGCGAGCACCAGTAAGCATGTAATGAAGCATCATTGCCGTGACTTACAAGAGCGCAATAAAGAATTACATGAATTACTTAAAGCGTCGAACAGTCAAGTTGATGAACTACAAAGTCGATTAGATAGCCAAAGTATTGATGTAAAAAACCTGCGTGAAGAAAAAGTAAAACTGAGCATGCAAGTTATTGAACAAAGTGAACAACTTAAACGCTGCGAACGGCAATTAAATGAGGCACTGCACGGTTATTACTCGGGTGTAATGAATAAGAATAAAAAACTCAGTAAAAACTTACCAAGATAGCTAACACGCCCCCGATAAAGGCTCTTGCGGTCATTACCTACTTGATGGCTAAAAGAGCCTTTGCTATTTAAAGTACAGTTGCGCTAGTGCGATGGTGTTGTTTACAATAGTGGCTTAAGGATAAGTTCACTCCCGAACAAGGATATGTCATGCTAAACATTGAGCGCCCTACTACAATTTCTGAAATTGACGAGAAGATAAACACCAGCCGCAAAAAGTACCAAGACACCCTTAACTTCGTGCATGTGCAGCGCGATAACCTGATGTGGCTCGCTAATCACGCACTCACTTTAGCGCAGTACCTTTCATATGAGCAAAGCCCAGAGCACAACGCAGAGGCGAAGCAAGCCATTGCTCACTGTGCGCAGGCCTATGCACTATTATTTAGCCTCGCGAACGACCCTGAACGTATTGTGGAGCTAGAATTTAACGGTGAACAGCACGACACCCAGTACAACGGCGTCGGCCTAGTTGAACAAGGCCGGATCAATGCACAGAATTGGCAAGAAGCCATCTTTTGTGCGCTCACAGTACGCGACCACGATGCCCTTTCCTCACTGTTAGCGTTTGATTTGTCTCACTTAAGAGAGAGCCGTGCCGTGTGCCCGGAGGTTGAGCTTATGTTGGCCGAGCTGCTGCAAAAAGTGTTGTTGGGAGAAGAGGTCTCGCAACCAGAAATCATCGCTTTGAGCCAGCAAATTGCCGCCGACACTAACCCGCTAGTTCAACATTGCACCAATGCAAAATTAAGCCTGATTAATAATGCCTTGATCAGTAAAGCAACTGATCTAGATGAGACCTTCCTAGGTGCATTAAATCACTATTGGCAATACCAAGGTCAGCACCTTTACACCGACCATGCCCACACAAACTTCTACATGCCTATTGAGCTTTTAGGCACAGCCTGTTTAGTGCAAGACCAAGGCCGCAGTGTAGATATTGATACCGATTTTATGCCACGTTTTTATATTGTTAGTTAGCGTATATTTTTTTGGATTTATCTCAACTGCGTTGACTATATCGCTGTGAGTAAGCTACAGTGCGCAGCTGTATCTAAAATTAAACCATTAACGAAGAGATCCCTGAAAGTTCGTACGAACCTACTAGGAAGTGAAGCCACAGTTAAGGAAAATCCATGAAAAAGCTATCTGTCCTTGCCCTGAGTTTAATGCTTGCAGCGTGTCAAAATACCCAAGCGCCAGCACCTGCTGAGCCACAGACTAATACCGAGCCAAAAGAGCAAGTTGTTGAGGTAGTCAAGCCTGAGATCACGCAGTTAACCGTGAATACCACCCCTTCGGATTCACGCGTAAGAATTATGAATATTCGTCCGAAATACCACGATGGGATAGAGCTGCAACCTGGTGAATATGAGGTTGAAGTGAGTAAACCCGGCTACGAAACCTTCCGCGAATGGGTCATGGTAGAGAATAACACCGTGATTGATATCGAAATTAAACAGCTATAAATACGCTTAGGAGGGGTAACCCTCCTATTTTTTTAAGTAAAGCCAAGTCACTATTTTTAATAACCAAGGCGAGCGATGTAACAACAACTTCGCACGCGGCCACCAATGGGGTGTTTTGAGAACCGAGCGCGCATGGGAAAAAGTATAAAACCCCTCAATACCATGATACTGGCCAAATCCCGATGCTCCTACCCCGCCAAAAGGTAAATCAGTTGCACTGACTTGCATGAGGGTGTCATTCACCGCCAACGTACCACTTTGTACTTGCTCACTCACTTTTTGCCAATGGGCCCGCTTGGTCGCGAACAAATACAATGCCAATGGTTTGGGCTGCGCTTTTAACGCTGCACAGGCGTCTTCAACATGCTCATAAGTTTGGATAGGCAGTAACGGCCCAAAGATCTCCTCTTGGCAAACACGCATGCTATCATCGACATTTAAAAGCAGGGTTAACACATGTTGATCCCCCCCATTAATGAGCTCCAACGCCTTGGCTCCTTTGCTGATTGCATCCTCTTTTAACGCCTTTAGGCGATTAGCCTGAGCCTGATTAATCACCTTCGTTGGGCGGTGGCCTAACTGCGCCACCTCGGCTTTGATGCAAGTGATAAAAGAATCTAATTGTGAGGTATGTAAAAGGACAAAATCCGGAGCTACACATATCTGCCCAGCATTAGTCGATTTACCAAAGGCAATCTGGGTTGCCGCATGATTGACCTGCGCACAAGGCAACATCACCGCCGGCGACTTACCGCCGAGCTCTAGGGTTAACGGTGTGAGATTCTCAGCAGCGCTGCGCATTACCTTTTTGCCGATATGACCAGAGCCGGTAAACACAAGGTGATCCCAAGGCTTAGCGCTAAACGCGGCCCCTACTTGTGCATCTCCTTCAATGAATGCCACATATCGCTTCAACTCAGAGCTAAGCAATGTTTTTAATACTTGATTCACAGCAGGGGTATATTCGCTCAATTTCACTACCACTCGATTACCCGCTGCAAGGGCAAAAGCAAGGGGCGATAACGCCAAATTCACTGGATAATTCCAAGGCGATACAACGCCCACCACGCCTTTGGCCTCATAATGTACGTGTAATGACGAGGGAAAGTGCGCAAAACCACCCTGGCGCTTTTCCGGTTTAGCCCATTTAGCGAGGTTTTTACGGCAGTAGTCCAATACCTCTATCGTAGGAAGAATATCGCTCACCAAGGTGTCAAAACGCTCGCGATAGCCAAAATCTTCGCTGGCTGCTGCAATCAATGGCTCTTGTGCATCAAGTAGTGCATGCTTCAGCGCTAATAGCGCCTGCTTGCGTTGTACAAGACTCATTATTGGCTCTTGTTCATGGGCTTGTTTAAACTGCGAAAACACCTTATCAAGCACACACAACTGCTCGCTCACTAGAATATCCCTGCTCTTTAAAACTGATAAGTATAGGTTAGACTGGACTGACGTCCGTACCCGGGTACGCGGCCATCAAACACGCGCGCATCGAAGGTATCGTAATCTTTATCGGTAAGGTTTTCTACTTTTAAGCTCAGCCGTGTATGTTCATCCATCTGCCAATGCAGCGCTGCGCCGAGCAACACATACGCATCTTGATAAAAGCGCTTATCATTAGCACCGAATACTTCAACACTATCGCGCCACAGGGCATTCGCGCTAAGTGTCAATGTCTCAAGCTGCATATTCACCGCCACACTGGCAAAGCGCTTAAAGCTTGGGCTAATGGGATCATCAAATAGCTGGGTATAATTGATTTGCACATCACTATATTGGCCTAGCTGCGATTGAGCACTCATCTCAATACCCTGCATAGTGGTGCTGAATACATTCGCAAAGGTAAAAGCTTGCTGCTGCTCGTTGACCATCACCAAATCAATAAAATCCTCTAGGGCGTTATCAAACAGCACCACCTCACTTTTCCACTGTGTGCCTTGAGCTAACCACACCAACTCGGTTGTTTTGATCACTTCAGAGGATAAATTGGCATTACCTGAGGTGATATCATCGTTAGAGTAAAGCTCATTGGTGACCGGAGTACGAAACGACTCGCCGTATTGCGCTTTTAAAACATGGCGAATGTCGCCGCTGGGCAGCTCGTAAATAAGCGAGGCTCGTGGTGACCAACGTGCATCAATACCATTGACATGATCATAGCGCGCCCCGAAAAAGGCAGTGAGCCCAAAATCTGGAAGCTGTTGTTTCACTTGCACATAGCCTGCTTGAGCATCAAAGCGATGTTCTAAATCACTGAACTCACGATAGCGACTCAGTACTCGCGAAGGGTTTTCATAATACTCACTATTGAGCTCAATAAAGCCTGATTGGTCATTGAAATAGCTGGTCACAACGCCGGCTTGAGTTTGTTCGTCTCGGCGCAGCTCAACACCTGCAAATAACATACTGTTGGCATGAAGCTGATGCTGATAATCGCTGACAAACTTAAGCTCAGAGCTTTGCCAGTTAGGACCAACAAAATACGGCATGTTTTCAGGTAGATTAAGGCCCTCTACTAAGCCTTGCGCTTCAATATGATGCTCGGCATAACTCAACTGGGAGGACAAATCGTGGTCGCCTTGCAACCACTGATAGGCAACACTGGCGGCGTAATTATCACTGCGATGACGATTATCAGGGCTGTACCCGCCTAAATTCAAGAATTCATTCAGCTCAGTACGCTGATAGCGCGCATTGATGGTTAAGCGCTCGGTACTAAACTGGGTATTGGCAAAAACAGAATACAGTGGGTCACGAACATTATCGGCAACGTCGTAATCTTGACCATTGGTTTTTTCCACCGCGATATTAGCAGAGAATTGCCCTAGTGACGTCGCTTGATGCCACTGCCCTGTTAATTGCTGGCGAGCATTCTCACCTATGCCAACACTCAAGGCATTGTTATCGTCACTTAGGATAATATTCATCACCCCTAAAAACGCATTGCTGCCATACAATGCAGAGCCAGGACCGCGAATAAACTCTACTCTTTCAATTAACTGCGCCGGAATATAAGGTGTGTACACTGAGGCCTTACCGAAGGAAACTTCATTTAAGCGCTCACCGTTAATCATCACCAGAATATTGCCACTGTCCAAATGCACACCGCGTGCATGCTCTTTTGGCACGGCCCCGACCCAGTCGCCCCGAGTCAGCTGCATGCCGGGCACATAATTCATTAATTGATAAGCATTGTGGACACCCAACTGGGCAATTTGTTGGCGGGTAAATAAGGTCACCGAAGAAGGGGCCAGAGATTGGCTTTCTGCACTTTTTGATGCGATATCTACTTGAACATCAAGCAGTTGTTCAAAGCTTAGAGAAAAGAGCTCATCGCTGCTCGCTTGTTCAGCCAAGGCTGGAAAGACAAACGAGCCTACGAGCGTAAAATAGAAACAAAAACGGAACATCGCACATACGGTGTAAATCACTCATAAATTAAATAATTACACCATATTTACATAAAAACAAATGAAGTTTCACGCCAAGGTGTGTTTATGAGGCGGAATGCGCTGCTGAAAGCTTACTGGCTTTACGCGCTTTAATGTATTTATAGATACCAATGAGTGACGCCGCTATCCAGAAAATTTCGATAACGAAGCTGGCCAAGTTAAAGTTATAACAAAGGCTTATTAACAATAAAATGGCGCCTGATAGGTTCATTAGGTTGTAACCTAAGCCAGTTGCAGGCAGCTTATTCAACTGCAACAAAAAAAATGCACCTACCACTAAAAAGGTGCCCGACATGCCAATAACATCGAACAAAATATCCATTGTTTACTCCAGATGAAAACCAAACCGGGTGAGCTTAACAGTGGCCATTCATACACTTTAAGGACAAATGCCCGTATCTCTTGCAGGCTTATTTCATAAATACTTTTTGGCCGATCATTTTCAATGCGGGGGTGCCCCTGATCATAGTCTCTCGTGCGAAAACCTGCTGACATTGCGGACAGGTGGCGAGCTGCTCAGTGAAGTCCTCAGTTATGCGCTCGATAAAACATTTAATAAGCGCGCCCTTGCCGCCTTTGCGGTATTTGTAGAGTTTAGTGCGGCACTGCGAACAATGAATATTCACGGTGCGAACGGGGCCCTTTTTGTTCGGTTTAGCCATGCTCCCTCCCTTAAGACAACACAGCCTAGTCTACCATTGTCAGGCGCGATGCTCTAATGCCACAAGCCCAGAATAAGCCCCATCAAGGTAAACTGCACAGTATGGTATCCGGCATTAACTAAAAACAGCTTTAGAGGTCGCTGCTCGAAAACATAGCTAATCCCAAAGGACGTAGCCACCCACCCTAAACCCGCAGCAAAGCCTGCACCTACCGCAAACCCGAGCTCGGGCCGAGGGCCTAAAAATAACGCAAAGATAAAAGCAGCCAAAAGAGAGAGTATAAAGGCGATGGTAAAGACCCTTCCCATTGCCGCATTTTGCAAATCTATGTCCGTTAACCCGCACCCATCTAACCAAGCATTTTTAAACATCAGTGGTGAATACCACACGCCACCTAAGATAAACGTGACAAGGGCTGCAATTAGCACCGCGATAAAATTAAAATCTGCAAAATTCATAGCGTGGCTCACAAATAATACACCCTACTAAGCGTAGCTCGCGAACACCGTACCAGCAAAATTCGTGCGTTGATCACTGGAGTGCGACATATTGCCGCACTGTGTCGGTTTGTTATTGCACCTCGTCCCTAAGCAATTGAAAATTCAGACATGCTTTTCAATTCTCAGTGGATATTATGAAGATAAAATCAGCCCTTGGCGCAACCATCACCGCACTTCTCGCAGTCAATAGTCAAGCCATGGAAGTGATCACCGTGCACTCGCAACACCATGATACAGGTGCCCGTTTAATGCAAATACCGGCACAAAAGTTTGCAACCGACACGGCCGATTGGCTCGATGGTGTTGTTGGTGCGGGTGTAAACAAAAATGGCCCGATAACAGGGTTAGCGCAATACCGAGGTATGTTTGCCCAGCGCATTAATGTTGCCAGCAATGGCCTCAACTTTAGTGGTGCAGGCCCCAACTCAATGGATACACCGCTCAGTTACACCCCCGCCATCATCATTGCGAACATGGACATCTATCGCGGTATTGCCCCGGTCAGTGCCGGTATCGACACGCTTGGCGGGGCCATTGACGTAAACATGCGCCGCGCTGAGCTCGATAGCCCATTGACTGTAAATGGCCGCATCAATGCGCAAGATAATGGCTCAGGATTCAATGCTAGCCTCGCTGGGGGCGCTGGCAATAGCCAATTTGCTTGGCTTGCCTACGCAGATACGCGTAACAGTAATGAGCAAGACGCCAAGGAAGGTGCAATTCCGAACAGTGATTACCAGCGTCACCAGTATGGTGTGCTTACCAAGTCGGCCCTAAATCAAGGGCGCCTCTTCGCCAATATTCATCGTACCGATACCAAACAAAGCGGCACAGCCGCGCTGCCTATGGATATTGATTACATCGACACCACACGATTTGAGGTATCGGGTGAGCACGAAATCAGTGACACAACGCTATTATGGGGTGTGGGCTTTCAAGATGGCGAGCATGGTATGGATAACTACCAACAGCGCGCCCTCAGTACCGCACAAAAAGCACGTTATACCTTGGCTTTAGGGCGCAGTACCAGCCTCTTTGCCCACATACAAACAGGGGCTTGGCTATGGGGCTATGATGGCAGTATCAACCGTCATGATGCGGACATCAGTAATCCAAACAATGACGCGTTTTTCGTGGAAAACTTAAATAATGTTGCTGATGACCGCCATAGCCTATTCACCGAGTACACTTTTAGCCACCGCAAGCTCAACACAACAGTAGGCGCACGGTTGAAATACAATGTTGCCGATGCCGATAAGGTAAGCTCCACCATGGCCATGATGATGCCAGCGGTTGCAACCTTACAAACTCGTTTTAATGATGCAGACAAAAGCGTCAGTGATACCACTTTCGATGTGGTCATCAATAATCGCTATACGTTGAATTCACACTCAGACCTCAGTTACGGTGTCGCTATCAAAGAGCGGGCTGCAAGCTATCAAGCGCGTTATTTATGGCTTCCCATGCAAGCAACCGGGGGCCTTGCGGATGGTAAAACCTATGTCGGTAATATCAACCTTAAACCTGAAACGGCGTACCAGGCGAATTTAGGTTGGTCATACACCAATGAGCGGCTCTCGATAAAGCCTCAGCTATTTTATCAACGTATCGATAATTACATCCAAGGCACCCCCAGTGAAGACAGTGTGGTGAATATGGTGGCGATGATGATGTCTGGGCAAGGCGCGCTTCGCTTTAGTAATATTGATGCTCACCTTTACGGGGCTGATATGAGCGCCGAGTATCAACTCTCTCGTCAGTGGCAAGTTAATGCTCAGGTTAGTTATGTGCGTGGTAAACGCAGGGATGAGGTAAACGACGATCTCTATCGTATCAGCCCACTTAACGGCCAACTGAGTGCCCATTACTATGCCAATGATTACCAAGTGGCTGCGCGTTGGCGCTTCGCCCAGTCGCAAACGCATGTGTCGCACTATAACAACGAGCTGAGCTCACCCGGCTATGGTGTTGTTGATGTGAGTGTAGATTATGATATCAACAGCCATTGGCAGTTCAATGCAGCGGTTAACAACCTGTTCGATCATAGCTATGCGCCGCATCTTAACGGTATAAACCGTGTTGATGGCCGTGAGTTAGATAAAGGACAGCGTTTACAGGCACTGGGCCGCACTCTCCATCTGGGCATTAGTTTCTCTTTGTGATAGCTACCAAAGGCCACGTTGTTAATGGCCTTTTTTCTTTGCTAAAGCCTCCTCAGCAAGATTAATTTGCCACCGGTTTTTTCTGCAACTTACGTTGCAAGGTCCGTCGGTGCATGTTGAGTTGACGCGCTGTTTGCGAAATATTGCCATTGTTGCGCGTCAACACCGCTTGAATATGTTCCCACTCCAAACGCTCAGGAGACATGACCTCATCGTCGTGCGAAACGTGTGAATGCACAATATCATCCTCCAGAGTGGCCAGTAAAAGTGCCATAGACACAGGCTTAGCGAGGTAATCATCAGCGCCGAGCTTCACTGCTTTAACAGCAGTGGCAATACTGGCAAACCCAGTCAGCAATATGATGCGCGCACTCGGCAGCAAAGAGCGCAGCGGTGCAAGCAGCTGCAGTCCAGACTCATTATTTAAATTCATATCCAAAATAATGTGACTGGGGCGCAACTGTCGTGCTTGAAACAGGGCACTTTGCACACAATCAGCATGAGCCTGCGCTTGGGTGTGCGCTTCTAGGCGCCGCATGAGTGTTTGCGCAAAGGCCAGATCATCTTCAATCAGTAACAGCTTCATAGCGCCTCTTAGGAATAGTGATATCAATGCATGCACCGTGTTCATTGTTGGCCAATGCCAAAGTGCCACCAATGCGCTCTATCGTGGCGTTGGTTAGCCACAGCGCCACACCAAAACCATCGCTACTCGCTATCACTGCGCTGCCCAAGGAGGCCTGCATCTCAGCGCTAAACCCTCGGCCCTGGTCCTCAATTCGCCAATGCAGAGCAGAGTCAGAGTCGCGAATGGTAATAGTGATACGCTCTGCCCCAACCTCTTCGTTTGCCCGCACAGCATTGGCCAATACGTTAATCACAGCGGCGCTCAACAATGGGTCACTAATAATTTCAATATGTTCACCTTGATGTGGGAGCTGGCAATGCAGTTGCTGAGACGGATAATTCAGCGTGAAGGCTTGGCGGATCTCATCAACGAGCTGTAATAGCGGCTGGTAATGTGGCGCTCTTTCATGAGCATCACGCAGCTGCTGCGCCCGAGCACGAAACAAATCCAACTGCCGCTGACACTGTGCCAAAGGCACCGCCATATCATCAACCACAGGCTGTAACGTCGAACAGTCGGCGCTTAGCTCCCTTGCTTCATCATGCAACAACGCCAAATTTGCAAGCGGTGTGGCTAATTGGTGGGTCGCTTGCGCTGCAGCGCTGCCCAAAGACACAAGCTGCTCAGCGCGAAGCTGCTCTTCTCGGCTTTGGGCAATAGCGCGCTGTTGTTTTGCCAAAGTGCGAGATAATGCGCTGACTAAAGTGGCGACCACAACTGCACTGAGTACGAAGTTTATCCACATGGCGATAAAATGATGGCGCATTTGCATGCCATGCTCACCTTGATGATGCAATGGCATCATAATTACTAAGGCCGAGTAAGCAGCAATTGCAATCACGGTTAATAACACCGTTAAACGCCCAGGTAAGGTCACAGCAGCAATCATAACCGGCAACAGCAGCAACGACACAAAGGCATTGGTCGCCCCACCACTGTGCATAAGCAGCAAGGTTAAAAACAGGATATCAGCTAATAATTGCCACACTACGGTGGCGGCACCCACTGGTGCGCGACTGTGGATGCGTCGTCGTAGCACCACCACACTCAGCAGCTGAAATAGCGACTCCACGGCGATGATGCTCAACAGCGGCAAAAGTGCTAACGTAAAATCAAGCACATAGTAAGCAATGAGCACCGCCAGTAACTGCAGTGCAATGGCGACACTGCGTAGCAATAACACACGGCGAATACTGGATTGTAATAGCAGGTCCAAAATAACAGCGCTAAGAGGTGATGAATAACGAAAGTCTATCGTTATTCTGGCGCTGAGAAAAGCTCTGAGTGGGTGACTACGGCGACGTTACCGGCTTAACTGGAAGGCCTCACAAGGCGTGCCTTGGTGGTAAACTAAACGCCAATCTTGGTTGCTATTTAGACACCATATCGACATCCTTACAGAGTAGTGCCATTGCCCTCCTTTGATGCGTCTAAGCGCACCTCGGTAAGAAAGCTGGGCGACATCAGCGCACAGCATGCGCCCTTCAAAATCTTGATTGTGAAAGGTGGGTTTTCGTCCCTTGGCTTGCTCTTTTGGTAGCCGAGCCAGCACATTGTCCTTATCAAAGCGCCTGCCGTCGGACGACACCTCGATAAAACGTTCATCAAGCAACTCATTTAATCGCGAGGCATTGCTGCGCACCTCCTCACTCATTAAAGTTCTTTCTAACTCAATCAGTTGCGCCAACGTTTGCGCTTTAATCTTGCTCATGATGTTTGATGACTTTCCCTTCTTTCATGACAAAGGTCACTGCGCTTAGTTGCGAAATATCCTTTAATGGCGACTGCGCAACAGCAATTACATCAGCGTAGTATCCGTTTTGTAATTTGCCAACTTCCTTGCTCATATTCAATAGCTTAGGTGCTTGTTCTAAACTAGTCGCCAACGCTTCACGGGGCGACATACCATACTCGACTAACAACGCAAATTCGCGAGCATTATTTCCATGGCGGGATACCCCTGAGTCGGTACCAAATGCGATATTCACGCCTTCATCTAAAGCCCGTTGGAATGATGCTTTCACCACCGGGGCAACCTGCGTTATCTTGTCTACAATAGCCTTAGGAACCTTATGATTGTGCTTCACTTCCTCACTCACAGAGATCCCTGCTAACAATGTCGGCACTAAGTAAGCACCCGTACTTTTAAACAGCGCCACTGTTTCGTCACTGGCATAAGAGCCGTGTTCGATAGAGTCGACTCCGCTGCGAAGTGCAGCTGCAACCCCCTGGGCGCTGTGTGCGTGAGCTGTCACAGGGCGACCAAGATTATGAGCGGTATCAACAATCGCCTTCATTTCCTCATCGGTCAGTTGCTGATTGAGCCCCGCTTGAGTGTTACTCAATACCCCGCCAGTGGCCGTGATTTTGATAACTTGCGCCCCGGCTTTAACAATCTCGCGCACCGCCCGTGTGCAATCATCGGCACCATTGCACACGCCCATGCGTGGAGCAAACGCATCAAGCACCTCTTGTCTATACCCATGTAAATCACCGTGGCCACCTGTTGGAGTCACCGCCTCACCTGCAGCAATAATACGTGGCCCCTGTATTACGCCACTTTCTACTGCTCGTTGCAGCGGAAAAATCACCTCGTTATAACTGCCCAAATCACGTACGGTAGTGAACCCCGCGTTGAGGGTATTGCCAAGAAACTGCGTAGCACGTAACGCCTGATCGGCCTCGACCTCCTTCAACCACCTTTCAGGGTCAGCCTGGGGATCACGTTCAAAACTAATATGCACATGCAAATCTATCAGCCCCGGCATTACAAATTGCTCTTTAAGGTCAATAATATGCGCGTCGGCCAAGCCTAATGTCTGAGCACTAACATAGCCTTCATGAATGCCCTGGACACGTCCGTCTACTACTTCCAGGGTTTGCCGCTCAAGAACATCGGCATTGGCCGCTGGGAGTATTTTACCGGCATAAATCAATGTACTTTGCGCCCAAGCGCTTGCGCTTGATAACGCCAATAGTAAGCTTGCACATGTGATGAGTTTCATTGTTTTTCCTTGGTTATTATTTTCTTTTACCTGAACATACTTTGCCGGTGCAAACCAGTATAACTCGACCAAAACGCTGCATTTTGGTATAAAGTTGCCATAGCAAAGAGATCGGGCCAGATGAATAAACAAACGTCCGACGCAGCAACCTTAGGAATTTTTATGCACTATGCAGAGATCACTGGCTGGGGCAAATGTATCCCACCAGCACGCATTACTAACGATGACATTGCCACCGTGGTTGATACCTCAGATGAGTGGATCAGCTCTCGCACCGGTATTAAAGCCCGCCATATTAGCCACGTAAGCACTGCCGAGCTTGCAACCGTGGCCGCTCAACGCGCGTTAGATTGTGCTGGCGTTGACGCCGAGCAGCTTGATCTCGTGCTGGTTGCCACTTGCACACCGAGTACCATGGTCGCCAACACAGCCTCGGAAGTACAACAACGCCTAGGCGCCAAAGGGGCCGCTACCTGTGACAGTAACGCCGCCTGCTCTGGTTTTTTATATGCGCTGCAAATGGCCACGGCTCAAATCCAGGCCGGCATGATTAAAACCGCTGTTGTAGTCGCCGCCGAGCGCATGCTGTGGTATGTCAATTGGGCCCTGCGTGACAGTGCGGTGTTATTTGGCGATGGCGCCGGTGCGGTGGTACTGCAAGCCAGTGAGCAACCATTAGGGTTACTCGCGAGCAAAAGTGGCTGTGACAGCAGCGACCGTTCAATTTTGCATATTAGTAACTTTGGCACCAACGTGAATAAATACCAGACCATTGGCGGGTCTGATTTAAACTTTGTTGGCCCGGAAATCTTCAAACGTGCCGTCAAAGGCATGAGTGTAGCCTGCGACGATGTGTTGAGTCAGGCACAACTTAGCCTCGATGACATCGATGTATTAGTACCACACCAAGCGAACTTACGAATTATCCAATCAATTCAACAGCGCTTAAAAGTAGACGATGACAAAGTGATGGTTAATATCGATGAATACGGCAATACCTCCGCAGCAACCATTGCCATTGCCTTGTGTGAGGCTGTAGAAAGAGGGATGGTCAAACCTGGCGCGAATATCATGTCAGCCGCCTTCGGCGCTGGCCTGACATGGGCAGCCAGTTACATAAAGTGGGGTGAGCGTGTAACTCCAGTGCGTGACAGTCAAGCGGCGTTACCTGAGTGCTCGCAAACTGGGTTAGAGCTCATTGCCGAGGCGGTAACGGCCTGCCAACAAGGGTAACGCGACTATGGGCTGCAATGGTGGCCCAATTACTTTAAAACTTTCATAAATGCCGCTATGGTTACCTTGAGCGTAAGCTATATAGGAACAGTGTTATGGCTAAAGACGGTTTGAAAGTAGATATAGAGCGCCACCAACAGCGCATCTATATCGCCTTAGTACTGACCGGTACGTTGAATCATGAGCATTATCAACTACTGACGCCATTATTCGCTTCGGCCTTGGCTGATATTGACGAGCCCATTGTCGATGTTTTCATCGACGCCAGTCAGCTAGACGGTTTTACGACACGAGCTATGTGGGATGACTTCAAGTTAGGGGTTATTCATCGTAAGCAATTTAAACGCATAGCCTTGTACGGCCATAAACGGTGGCAAAGCTTCGCAGCAAGTGTTGCAAATTGGTTTGTCAGTGGCGAAGTTAAATATTTCGACGACCCCCGCGCGGCAATCGCCTGGTTATCTGAACATTAAAAAGGCCGCTTACGCGGCCTTTTGTGTAACTTTTTTGCTTAGCTACCAAAGCGCTGTTGCAACATGGTGTATGCAGCACGAATACCAAAGGCCTCACCACCAACCGGGCGACCAGGTAGTGCGCGCACATTCCACGCCATAACATCAAAGTGCACCCAAGGTGTTTCTTTAGCAACAAACTCTTGCAGGTAAAGCGCTGCGGTAATGGCGCCGCCAAATGGCCCTTGTGAGCAGTTGCTCATATCCGCCACATCGCTTTTCAACAAGTTTTTATACTGAGCAAACAGTGGCATACGCCATACTGGGTCTTGGCTTTGATAGCCAGCCTCTGTCAACGCCTGAGCGATGTCATCATCGCTACTGAAAAAACCGGGTAACTCGGTGCCAAGAGCAATTCGCATAGCGCCGGTGAGGGTGGCGAAATCCATAATAAGATCGGGGTTATCTTGCTGCGCTTCATCAAGCGCATCGCACAACACTAAGCGACCCTCGGCATCGGTATTGTCAATTTCAACGGTAATGCCTTTACGAGTTTTAACCACATCACCTGGGCGAAACGCATTACGTGATACCGCATTTTCGACTGCAGGAATTAACACCCGTAGCTGCACGTTCAACCCAGCTGCCATGATCATATTAGCAAGGCCCAATACATGTGCCGCACCGCCCATGTCTTTTTTCATTAATCGCATACCCGCCGCAGGCTTTAAATCTAGACCGCCGGAGTCAAAGCATACGCCTTTGCCTACTAAAGTGATTTTGGGCGCTTTTTTATCACCCCAGCGCAAATCAAGCAATCGCGGCTTGTTTTCACTCGCACGACCGACCAAATGAATGGTCGGATAGTTTTGCTCTAATAGCTCATCACCGATCCACTGTGAGAATTGGCCATCGTAACGCTCAGCTAAGTCGCTCATGACTTCACTCAAGTGTTGAGGCATCATATCCGCCGCAGGCGTATTAACAAGATCGCGCACTAAGTTTGTCGACTCAACACTGGCTACCAGCTCATTGAACAACGCCTTATCGGTTATGAGTAAACGCGCTTTCGGTGCATTCGTTTGTTTATAACCGGTGAATTGATAGCCACCGAGCGCAAAACCCAGGGCAATATCACGTTCGTTGGCGCAGTCAGTCAGTTGATAATCGCCCTCTGGCAACTTGTTCACACTGTCTCCAGCGGCCCACACACTTTGCTCATTATCGCTGACTAAGACTGCCAGTTTAGGTTCGCCATTGTCGGTATTTGGTACAACACATAGACCTTGACCTCCACCGAGTGAACGCAATACCCAAGTTCGGGTAAAGTCGTCCTGTTGCTCAGACCATGTCTCTAAGTTGTTTTGATTGATAACATAAAAAGGGATTGGCGCGTTATCCTTACGCGGCGTATTTACCAAAAGATTCATTGCAGACTCATCGTTGGTTGCTGATAATATTCAGCATATCAAGTTCGCCTTATAATTGGTATAGGATGAGTAATGGCGTCTTCACTTTCCAGCCGACGGTTGTTTTTTGCTCTGGGTTTAAGCAATGAGGCAAAGTCTTCACTCGCGCACTGGTTACAACACCATGTCATTGCCGATAAAGCCTTTACGCAACCACGAAACTGGCACTTAACCCTGTTATTTCTTGGCTGTACCTCTTTGAATACAGAGGCTGCGCTGATTAAAGAAGTGAGAGCCCTGCAGCTTAGGAAGTTTAACTTAAAGGTGGCTGACATCGATTGGTGGCCCAGTAATGGCATTTTTCACCTTCGCCCCATCTCACCACCTGATGCGTTATTCACACTGCACAATGACCTCAAAGAGATAGCACAAAAACATCATATTGAAGATCCGCACCGGCGCTATCGCCCCCACATCACCCTAGCAAGAAACTGCAAAGCGATGCCCACAGTTGCTCAACCGATGCCAGCTTTTGATATGCAAGTGCATAGTTTTACATTGTTTGAGTCGACCCGTGATGAGCAAGGCTTGGTCTATCGCCCGATTGAACATTTTACGCTGTATTAGCGTGCTTTTAAGCAAATACATTGAGACTCTAAGGATGGCACACTATGCTAAAGGTAACCGGTTCCCTACATCGCATTACCAGTCAGAACCTCGACTTTGAATTATCTATTTTCAAGGATCCATCATGACGCGATTTATTTACTTTCTTTTACTTTTTTCTTTCGTTGCCCACGCAGAAAATGTGCATGTCGGCGATTTCGGCGCCACAGCCGATGATCAACAAGATGACAGCGTAGCGATACAAAGCGCCCTCGACTCACTGGCCAAAGGTGACACGCTTATCTTTGCTGAGGGCACTTACGATGTGTGCTCCACCTTAGTGTTGCAACACAGTGAGCAAATCACTTTGCGCTCTTTTACACAGAGTAAATTAAAAAAGTGTGCAAACTTTTCTGGAGAATACTTGCTTTACGTTAAGCCAGCGCAAGACTTCACCTTGAGCTCGTTACATTTTCAAGGACTCCATAACGGTCACCAAGTTAGCACCTGGGGCAAACAAGGCGTGTATATCGCCTCAGCTACAAACGTAAAAATTATCGGCAATGAGTTTAACAACTTTGGTGATGCCGCTTTGCGCGTGACCTCCGGGCCTGAAGCCGATTATTTTACCACCAATACCCGTGAAGTCATGATCGCCAGCAACCGCTTTAGTCAGTGTCGGCAAGTGACAACAACACAAGCACAAACAAACTCTTACGTGGGAGGGGTGAATGATATTGTGGTGTTGGACAATGAATTTGAGAGTTGTACCCTTAAGCTTTCAACTCGTGCGCCAGCACAAACTGCGAATGTGTTGTTCAATACCTTTAGGGATATTAACAAGACCGCATTTGAGGTGAGCTACTACTCAGATTTGTGGGTCGCTCATAATCGCTTTATGAACATTGATGGGTTTGTAATGAACTTATACCCGAATTCTCAAGCTCCCCGACAAATTCCGTGGGATAACATTATGTTTGAGAAAAACTTTATTCATAACACTCGATTTGGTCTGCGCCTAAATAGCCTTGGCAGAGAGCAACTGCGCCCTGTGCACGCGTTGACCGTGCGCGATAACCGTTTTGAGCAAGTCCACTTCGCCGAGGAAACTAACTGGCGTGATATTGTGCGAACCTACAGCTACTCTGATCACGCTTCTTTCGATGGAGTACATATTTCTGGAAACGAATATGAACTCGCCCCGGACAGCGATTTTCTTTACATTGATCCCCTTAGTCGCAATGTGTATATCGACAACAACACAGCCCTGCCCACCCAACCGGGCAGTTAGCTGAGCGCCGCCTAGTTGGGCACGCCAGTGTCTAAACTAGTCCTGAGGAGGGGGACTGTCGTCGCAGCGGGATGAATTCTTAGATGGTGGTTTAGGGTGACTGAACGAGCTAGGTAACACCTCAACCCCTACCAGCTTGGCAATTTTAACAACAAGGGGGATGGTAATAGGTGCAAATGGCAGTATTGCAAACACGCCTAAACCCAGCCCCTTTAAAATATCTACAAACTGTTCATTCGCCACTTTGAGTTCATGCTTCGTGGCGTTACCACGCGTGTAGCGTCGGTAAATATCCAGCATCTCTTTTGTTTCTTGGCGTTCTTGCGCCAAGGCCCACTTCACCGTCACCATCGCGCGACGTAATTTCAATTTTTGTCGCCGCCGAGAAATAAGCAGCACGCGGATTGGAGCGCGATGGAATAAACGATAGATGCGCATAAGGTCTTCACTAAGTAGTTACTGAATGATTGTCACACAGATAACTCCTAGACGCTAGCACCATGGATTTTATCCCACTTAGGTCTAATATTTCGTAACAAAAGTTATTGTTGTGTTGAATCTATTGTAAACAACATGTATAGATACCTTATACACAATGACAACAAAGAATCATAAATCTGTATACTAACTGGGGGATACAATATGAAGTTGAAATACAGAACTCTGCAAGCAGCCGTTCGCTGCGCACTTCTTTCCACATCAACGGTAGCGCTGCTACACACCGGTAATGCACTTGCTGAAGACGAGAGCAACGCTGAAAAAACGAAAAATATTGAAAAAATCGCCGTCGTAGGGTCACGTGCTGCGCCACGCTCTATCGGTAGTTCTCCTGTTCCGGTTGACATCATCGGCGGTGAAGAGCTTAGTAAGGTGGGTAATTCCGATATGTTGGAAGTGCTTAAAGGCACTGTTCCATCATTCAATGTACATAGTAACCCTATCAGTGACGCAGCAACGCTTGTGCGCCCTGCCAACTTGCGAGGTCTCCCCTCAGATAGCACACTAGTCTTACTCAATGGTAAACGCCGCCATCGCGCCTCGGTCATCGCATTTTTAGGCGGTGGTATTAACGATGGTGCACAAGGCCCTGATATTTCAGTGATCCCAAGCATCGCGCTGAAACAAGTAGAGGTATTGCGCGATGGTGCTGCGGCGCAGTACGGGTCGGATGCAATTGCTGGGGTAATGAACTTCGTGCTGAAAGATGCCAGCGAAGGGGGTACGTTTGAAGTACGCCATGGGCAGTACTACGAAGGCGACGGTGATAGCACCCAAATTGCGGGTAACATTGGTTTACCTTTCACTGATAACGGCTTCGCTAACTTAAGCTTCCAATATAAAAATGCTGACGCGACAAGTCGCAGTACTCAGCGCGCTGACGCGATTGCGTTATCAGCGGCGGGCGTGCCGGATATTGACGACCCAGCACAAATTTGGGGTACCCCGGAGATTGAAGACGACATTTCCATTTTTGGTAATGTTGGCTTAGAGCTAACCAATGATGATGAGTTCTACATGTTCGGAAACTATTCTGAGCGTGATGTTCGTGGTGGCTTCTATTATCGTAACCCGCATACACGCCCAGGTGTGTACTCCAATGATGGCGGTGAAACGCTGCTGGTGGGTGATTTAACTGGCGATATGAGCGGCAACTGCCCAACCAATATCCAAATTGACGATAACGTACTGGACAACCCAGAGTACATTAATGGCGTTGCCAATAACCCTGATTGCTTTGCCTTTAATGAAATTCTTCCTGGTGGTTTTACGCCAAACTTCGGCGGTAATATCGTTGACACCTCATTCACGGCAGGTGTGAAAGGTGAGTTTAGCGATGGCTGGCTCAAAGGTTGGCTCTATGATGCCAGTGGCTCAGTGGGCTATAACGCCTCACGCTACTTCCTCTATGACACCGTAAATGCCTCTTTAGGTCCGCAAACACCGCGCGATTTCTCACCAGGTAAATACGAGCAGCTAGAGAAAACATTTAACTTCGATATCACCCGAACCTTTGATTGGGGCTTGTATTACGATGCCAACGTTGCCGGTGGTATTGAGTGGCGTGAAGAAACCTTCACCGTGATCGCTGGCGATGAAGATTCATTTGAAATCGGCCCGCTAACAGAGCAAGGCTTCAGTATTGGTTCTAACGGCTTCCCTGGCTTTAAGCCTTCACAAGCCGGTGAGTTCACACGCCGCAACTATGCTGCCTATATTGATATCGAAACACCATTTACTGAGAACTTTTTAATGGGTTGGGCGCTGCGCTATGAAGACTACGATAGCTTTGGTTCAACAACTAACTACAAAGTAACGGGTCATTACACTATTAACGACATGTTCTCATTGCGTGGTTCATTAAGCACTGGTTTCCGTGCGCCTACTGTGGGGCAAGCGAACGTTAGTAACGTGCAAACGAACCTAAGCAGTGGCGTGTTGGTTGATTCGGCGCTGTTACCACCAACTAACCCGATTGCGGTTCAGCTCGGTGGTGAAGAACTACAGCCGGAAGAGTCTGATAGCTATACCTTCGGTGCGGTTTACCAAAACGGTGATTTCTATCTAACCATGGATTACTACAACATCGATGTAGAAGACCGTATCAGTCAATCAGAAAAAATCGTGCTTAGCGATGAAGATAAAGACATCTTAAAACAAGCAGGTGTGCCGAATGTCGACCAACTTGCACAGGTCAGTTTCTTCACCAATGACTTTGACACCACCACTGAGGGTGTTGATATTGTAGCCAACTACAGCACTGATTTACTCGATGGTTTCTCAACCTTTAGCTTGGCGTACAACTGGAATGAAACTGAAGTGACCAGCTTCAGTGATATTACCGGTGACTTTAAAGTACAACGCCTAGAAGAAGACCTACCTAATCATCGTGGTACAGCAACTTGGTCACAACAATGGGATTCATTCTCTGGCTTTGTGCGCGTGAATTACTTCGGTGAGTACCAAGGTGTTCATGTTGACTTCGACCAAACAGCTAAAATGGCCGATGCCGCAGTAACAGTTGATGCGGAGGTGACTTACTACCCCACCGAAGCCATCGGTCTATCTGTGGGTGCACAAAACATCTTCGACCAAGAGGCAGAGCCTTTAGATTTCGAGGACCGTACAGGTATTCCTAATAACAATTGGGGTGGCTTGTACTATGAAACCTCGCCGTTTGGTTTCAATGGTGGCTATTACTACGTAAAAGCGACTTATAGCTTCTAATAGAAGCACATTAACCACATCACAGGCGGGCATAAAGCCCGCCTTTTTTATGCTTGCGTCGACACAGGCCGCACGGTATGTTGAATTAAAAACCTTTACCGAATCACTATGACTATTTTAGAGCGTGCTAATCAGCTGCTAAGTGAAAACAAACTGAAGGAAGCCGAGTTTCATTTTAAATCGGCGCTTGAAGCCGACCCGAATCAAGGCGAAGCACTGTTTGGTTTGGGTCGCATTGCCATCCGCTTAGAGAAGTACCCTCAGGCAGTCTATTTGCTACAAAAAGCCTGCCAAAGGCTTCCTAAAGTACTCGACCCTTTATTTGCGCTTGCCGATGCATTTGACGGCCTAGAGAAACGTAGTGATGCTTATGAAGTACTGCACTACTGCACCAAAATTGCTCCTCATAACGGCGAGTCCTTTTATCGCTTAGCCCTGCACCATCTTACCTATGGCTATATCAAAAAAGCTAAACAGGCTCTGCTCAATGGCTTGGGCTGCCCCGACCACCCGGTCACCCCATACATATACTATGAGTTAAGCCAACTGAAAGGTAATAATGTCACTTCTAAACAGATTGCTCATATGCACACTCTGCTTAGCGCAAGCCGTAGCACGCAAGCCAAAGTGGTGCTGCATTACAGCTTGGCAAAAAGCTATCATAACAGTGGCGACAAAGCTCAGGCCTTTGCTCACTATCGTTTAGCCAATGAAATGCAATATACCTTGTGTACGCCTTTAGGCGAGGGCTTCGAGCAGTACATCAACACGCTCATAGCGCAGTTTTCAACAACCTTCATTGCTGAGCAACAAGACACCTTAAAGGCCAGCTTTATTCCAGTGTTTATTGTTGGCATGCCACGGACGGGTTCCACCCTGTTAGAGCAAATGTTGTGTCAGCACCCAAGCATAGCAAGCCTAGGTGAAAACGACGTTATTAGCGCCAAACTGATGGCTTATTTGAGCGCGGCCAACGAAGCTCCTTTCCCACAATGCATGGCCAATACGAACACCGATATTCGTAACCGACTGCGGCAGATGTACGTTGATGAACTGACCAAGCATCAACTCGCTCACCGTGTCGTGATCAATAAACTCCCCGCTAACTTTCAGGCTCTCGGAGCTATTCAAGCACTGATGCCGAATGCCGTGTTTATCGATTTGAGACGTAATTTCCAGCCCATGGCTTGGTCGGTATTTTGTCATTACTTTGGCGCCAATGAGCCCTTTTTCTGCCATATGGACACCTTAGCTCGTTACTACGAAGGCTATGATATTTTGATGCAACACTGGCGAGACACGTTGGGTGAGAACCTAGTCACGATACATTACGAACAATTAGTGCAAGAACCTGAACAGTCGCTACGTAAAATATTCAGTAAATTGGAGTTAAGTTACACACAACAATGCTTGCGCTATTTTGAATCACATCACGCGGTGACGACCTTGAGTCGCCATCAAGTGCGTGAACCCGTCTATAAAGATGCGAACAAAGCTTACAAAGAATATGAGCAAGCCTTTAGCGAATGCTTTAGCCGTAGCGTGAAAACCAGGCCAGTACATCCTGAAACTGATCCCGCTGCGCTTGGGGATGAGTAAGCATGTCAATATGACCATAGTCATGGTGATGGCCATGACTGCGCCCGTACAACTTAAATTCTTGGATCCCACAACCTGACTCTTGCATAAACTTCTTTATATCTATGGGTTGTGCCAGCGCTTTATCCTTAACCCCTGCGATGTGCAACGTTGGCGGTAACGCTAAGCGTTTAATAGCATGGCCATAATCAAAACCATCGTCGCTATCAACCCAAGGCCTGACCTTTGCCCACTGCATACTTTGGTAATGTGATTTAACGGTTTCGTCATCACTGCCCCACTTCAGTTTACGCGCAGGCAAATAGCCATATTTTTTCGCTTTTTTTGGTGCCAACCAATACCACACCAAATTACCTTTAAGGAATTTACTAGGGTGACGGTTATACAATGAGCGCTTGGATCCAAAGTACGCACAGGCGCTGACTTTCTTTATATACTCAGGAAAGCGAGCAAAGACACTGTTGAATAACACGCCGCCCCAAGAGTGAGCGACCCAAAAGCGAGGGAATTCACCGGCATGCTCCGTAATTTTGCTCAAAAACGCTGGGATTTCATGACATATGGCCTCGGTTTGCCCATAACTGGCCCCAGGGCCTATTGATGGCTTACTTTCACCACGACCACATAAGTCGGCGACATAACATCGATATCCATGTTTAGCTAAAAAAGGCGCTAATCCTTTATTCGAATGCGTATAAAAAATCTTGCCATTTTCAACAGCACCATGCATAAAAAAGATGGCTGGACCTGTGGCGTTATCTTGCGCAATATAACGCAAATGCAGGGTTTGCTGCTCACTGTAATCAATATATACCGACTGTTGAATAATATCGCTCATACTTGATGTTGCTTATTCTTTTTTACTCATCGTACCAGCATCAAATGTTATCAACAAGTAACATAATTCAGTCACTATTTAGCCACAACAGCTATGCTCGCGTGATGAATAGGCCAGTGGTGTAAAGAAAAGCAATGAAACTAAAGATGAGCAATATGAGCGCATGTAGCGCTCTTCGTCAGTCATAAAGCACTACAGCAACAGAGTGATTTTCTCTATAATGGTGCTTTTAGCCGAATAGAGTTTGCCCTTGCATCCGAAGAACCGTCACGCCAACGGCTATGATTTCGACGCATTGTGTCGAAGCTTACCTAGCTTAGAGAACCACATTATTACTCGGCGCGATGGCCAGCCAAGTATCGATTTCAGCGATCCAAACGCGTTAAAAACACTTAATCAAGCACTGCTCAAGCACCATTATCACATTGATATATGGGATTTACCCAGCGGCTTTTTATGCCCCCCGGTTCCCGGGCGAGCCGATTATGTGCACCACTTACACGACCTACTTGCCAACGACAGCGGCTTAGATGTCGCGCATCATAAAGTAAGAGTATTGGATGTGGGGACCGGCGCATCGCTCATTTACCCTATCTTAGGTCATAAACTATTTAACTGGCAGTTTGTTGCCAGTGATATCGACCCCCAGTCTGTCAAGCTCGCTAAGCAGTTAGCACAACTCAATCAATTACCTATCAAGGTACAACAACAAAAACGTCCAAGTAGTTATTTTAACGGCATAGTTAAAGCCCAAGATACCTTAGTCGCCACCCTGTGTAATCCGCCTTTTCACGACAGCGAACAAAGCGCACAGGCTGGGAGTGAGCGCAAATGGCGTAACCTTAAAGGCCAAGCAAAAGGGGCACACCTCAACTTTGGCGGTCGTGCCAATGAGCTATGGTGCCATGGTGGCGAACTTGGCTTTGTGCGCGATATGATTTTAGAAAGCAGCCATTATGCCGAGCAGGTACTGTGGTTTAGCTCATTGATTTCAAAAAAAGACAACCTCAGGGCCCTCAAAAACACCTTGCGTAAGGCTGGGGCCATCAATATTGAGGTGGTGAATATGGCCCAAGGGCAAAAAGTCAGCCGCTTTCTTGCTTGGAGCTTTATGCCACAGAGTGAACGTCAAGCACGCTTAGAACAATTGCTTTGCTGAGTGGTACTCGGGTCATTGAGCGCTTGCTTATAATGTTTACGACACACGGAAACATAGCGCTCGTTACCACCAATTTGCACTTGGTCGCCACTGGCAACCACCGCACCTTCGCTGTCATAGCGCAATACGTGGTTGGCTTTACGGCCGCAGTGGCATACGGTTTTTAGCTCCACCAGCTTATCGGCCCAGGCTAATAAATATTGTGAACCGACAAAAAGTTCGCCAAGGAAGTCACTGCGTAGACCATAGCATAAAACGGGTATGCGCAACTGATCGACAACCTCGGTGAGCTGCCACACTTGTTGCTTAGACAAAAACTGACTTTCATCCACCAACACACAATTTACCGGCTGGATTTGGTGCTGCTGTTGGATAAGAGCAAACACATCAGACTCACCGTCAAAGACATAGGCATCGGCCTGCAAGCCAATTCGCGAGGCAACCTTACCAACACCTGATCGGTCGTCTATCGCGGCAGTCATAATCATAGGGCGCATACCGCGCTCACGATAGTTAAAAGCCGATTGCAGTAAGGTTGTGGACTTTCCAGCATTCATCGCCGAGTAGTAGAAATAGAGTTGAGCCATAGTGATTGTTATCCATTTTTTTCGCGCGCCAAGCTTACACTAAGGCTTTATGAAAGTCATATCTCCTCTCAGAGAGCTTTAAACAACACTAATCGCGAATTTGTAGATAGCGTCGGTAAATAGCAGTGGTATCCAAGCCTTTTAGCGCATCCCATATACGTTCCACTCTGTGAGGGTGTGCCTGGTAAAATTTTGGTGCGAAGATAAGATAGCCATAGTGCACATCGAAAGGCGGATAAAGTGGGCTCACCCCTTGGATATCGGCGGGCTCAACGTATAGGTTCTGATTACCGACTTGGCAAAAATCCATCACTGCGTGTACACGCCTGTTTGCCAGTAGCCGATAAGCGTCTTGCTGCGAAAAAACAAAATGCACAAAAACTGGCTGATCGTTTAAGCGCTGGGCAATAGCGTAACCATGCGGCAAGGCAATCGCCACACCTTGCTGTTGCAAATAGTGCCTTCTTGGCCAGAACTCATGAAATTCACGATTGCCAATAAAACAACTTCCCACTTTACTCAGTGCACGACCTGTATCAACGTCATTGTTAATCATAGGATAACGCAGCCGAGAGAGTCGTTGCTTTCGATAGCTGCCTATTAATGCTTGCGCTTCACCCTTTTCGACCATATCTAAACAGCGCTTCCAAGGTCTGCGAATAAATGCAAAACGCACGTTCTCTAGGTGTGACTGTAATTGTTGGATCACTTCGATATTAGCACCGGGGTTGTGGGTAGGCACCTCTCGGGTTTGTCCCATGTAAAACGGCACCACCTCTTTGTCCTCATAACAAAGGGTTATTCGCAGATTGCTGTTAGCTGCCAATGCGACGCGGCAACAAACAACTGTTATAACCACCATAAAAAGGAGAAACCGGACCATTTAAGACCACTTAGCTGGATTAATTGTGTTTTAGTTTAGCCGTCGCAGTGGGCCTGTTCAAACGCTAGCAACCATTGTTTCTTGTCCACCCCACCGGCATAGCCAGTCAACGTGCCGTTACTGCCGATAACACGGTGGCAAGGCACGATAATACTGATAGGGTTTTTGCCATTCGCCGCGCCCACGGCACGCACTGCGTTTGGGTTATCTAATAACTTGGCAATATCACCGTAGCTGCATGTGGTTGCATAACCTATGGTCATCAATGCATTCCACACTTGATTTTGAAAATCAGTGCCGGAAACATCAATAGCCACATCAAATGTTTGCCGAGCACCATCAAAGTACTGCTGTAGCTGATAGAGTGCTTGATTTAGCAAGTCGTTGTTGCAACTAAGGCCACTTTGAGCACGGCCCATATCAAAGCCGACATAACACAGGCCATGATCGGTGGCTTGGATTAACAAGGCGCCTATCGGCGTCTCTAGCGTTGTTTGGTACATAGTCATAATTGTTGCCATAGCTGAAAGGTTAAATAAGAACGAAACGGTGCGCAGGCCTCGGGGTTTAGGTTCGGCAAGTGTTGCAGCGCTTTTTTGACCCCCAAGTCCCCCCCTAAATAGATATCAGGGTCGCTCAGACCACGCATTTTCGCATAGTTTACAGTCCAAGGGCCGATACCTTTTATGGTTAACCAAGCGTCTATATCGTCAATACCATGGCTGCTCACATGCCGGGCTAAATCAATAATCGCCTGTTTACGCCTTGCTGGCATTTTAAAAAAGCTAAGCTCACTTTGCGCCACTTGGTGAGCCCTTGGAAAATAGCGCCCTTCATCACCGAGTGATGCCACCAAGGTTTTGCTTAACTGTCTTGCAGCACCAACGCTGACTTGTTGCCCTACCACCGCCCTGATGCCCGCTTCGAACGGCTCCCAAATGCCTGGCAGCCTGAGCCCTTGTTTAAGCGGCAGAGACTCCCCGAAAGCACGATGCAGTTGCTGATTTATCACCTCGGTATCGGCATCCAAATCTAAAACACGGCGAATGTTCGCCACTACAGCCTGTAAATGAGACCAATCCGTGAGGGTAATATCAACCCAAAAGCCTTGTTTGGCCCGGTCAAAAACAGCATTAAACTGGCCTTTACAGGATGCATACTCTAAGGTGCGACCATAGCTGTTAGAATCAACCCACTCTACAGGGTCGACCGCCCGCTTTGCTAAAAACTGTTGCATAGAAGGCCAGTCATAAGGCGGGCGAAAACTTAAAAACAAATTAATATGCTGCTGCGTAGGCGACTTTCGACTACGAATATCACTCGGAGTGAGCTTTAGAAGCTGTTTAAATGCATCATTGAAGCGCCGAACACTGTTAAAACCTGAAGCGAATGCAATGTCAGTAATTTTTAGCTGTGTTTGCTGCAATAGCTGTTTGGCAAACTGGCACTGAACAAACTGTGCGTATTGGCCAGGTGCGATACCATAATGTCGTTTGAATAATTGGCTTATATAACTTTGCGACACCCCTAGGCGCGCCGCCAGCGCGGGTAACCCTCCATCACGCCATTGCCCTTGATCAATTAACTTTTTGCCACGCAGTGCGGTTGTTTGCGCGCCCAGCCAAGGATAACTGCCTGGACTGGCATCGGGGCGACAGCGCAAACAGGGTCGAAAGCCGGCTAAGGCTGCCTGATGTGCATGCTGATAATACTGCACGTTATGCTCTTTTGCCGCAGGGGCTGGGCAAATAGGCCGACAATAAATGCCGGTACTACGCACTGCAACGTAAAAGAGCCCATCAAAGCGCTTGTCACGGCTCATCCGGGCTGTTTGGCAGATATCTGGGGGATACATGCTCTACACTCACTTTACTTTAAGTCTTGTGATCAGCTTATCGTAAAATGCGTGAATACCTAGCCAGATTTTACACTCAATATAAAATTAACTTAGCGCCCTGTCGCTTGATGAAAAAGCGCCTCCACCGCTGGCCAATCGATGACCTCATAAAAGGCTTCAATATATTCTGGTCGGCGGTTTTGGTACTGTAAGTAGTATGCATGCTCCCATACATCCAAACCTAGAATAGGCGTTAATCCATCCATTAGTGGGCTATCTTGATTGGCACTGTTGACCACTTGAAGTCGATGGCTACTATCAACCACCAGCCATGCCCAACCACTTCCAAACTGCGTTAATGCCGCCTGCGTAAACTGCTTCTTAAATGCCTCCCAGCTCCCTAAGTCACTTTTGATAGCCTGAGCTAACGCACCTTGTGGCTCAGTGCCACCTGAGGGGCTCATCACTTGCCAAAACAAACTGTGATTGGCATGCCCACCCACGTGATCACGGACCGCAGGTCTCAGTGCCTCATCTATCTTAGCGATGTTACGCAACAACCAATGTGCCCCTTTGCCCTCATATTCGCTGTCTTTCAAGGCGTCATTGGCCTTATTGATATAGGTTTGGTGATGTAAAGTATGATGAATTTCCATGGTACGGCCATCAATATGAGGCTCCAGTTCATCATAGCCGTAAGCTAATTCTGGAAGTTGAAATGCCATCGTCACTCCTTATTTAGTGAAAAGTGGGGTGTGTAACACTGTGCTGATTAAGCGCGTGTTGTAGTTGCTTATGAGTTTCGGGGTTGGGGCCATAGAGCTTGGCGAAGTGCATCAGTTGTGCATAGGTTTTATCACTATGGATAGCGCCAATGTGCATGACACTTGGGTCAGTGTGCTGACGCAACACCAGCATATTGGCATGCACTTGAGTAAGCGTGTGTGCAGCGCCACTTAGGTTACCAAGGCGAATGTACGTATCTGCGAGGTTATGGGCAGCCACTACCATAGCAGGGCTACATTGCGCCAATGCTTGGCAACGCACGCCCTCATCTTTTAACGTTAAAAATTGCGCCATCAAGCGGTAGCTAAGTTGGTAAGCAACAGTGTATTTATCTCTGGCGAGGTGCCACTGCTTAGCGTTGAATGCGTGATTACCGGCTTGAATATCGACTTGCCAAGGAGTGAGTGCGGATTGCACCCACGGCAAGTCAGTTAATGGAGATTGGCTCATACTGATTTACAGTCACGTCACTGTGGGTCATACCACTACCTTAAACACAGATAAACGTTAATGCAAATCATTTTTATTTATGAATTTAATTTACTAACCTCATTGCGCAAACTGGTGCAGCTGCTCACCATCTAAGCGATAGATAATCCACTCACCTTGTGCTTGCGCGCCGATACTCTCATAGAAGTCAATCGCTGGCTTGTTCCAATCGAGCACCACCCACTCAAAACGGCCACAGTCTTGTTCAATCGCGCGACGGGCAAGAAATTGCATCAATGCCTTGCCTGCACCTCGACCTCGCTTATCTTCGCTAACATATAAGTCCTCAAGGTACAGGCCATTGCGGCCCAACCAAGTAGAATAATTGAAAAAGTACACTGCAAAGCCGATTGGCTCAGCATCAGGCGCCTCACTATCAAAGCAAATCACACTATGGGCGGTCGCTCCTTCACCGAACAATGTGCGCTCAATGTCCTGCTCCGTGGCAGTGACCGCGTCCGGCTCTTTCTCATAAATAGCGAGTTGATTGATAAAATGATAGATAAGCGGCACATCATTGATCACCGCATCGCGGATAAACACTTGACTCATAAAGGTTCCTTGGGCTGTGAATACCCTTCCATCATACAAGTGCGAGCCCACCTTGCAAGTTATACACGTGCTCAAAACCTAAGGCTTTTAAGTTACTGATTGCCTGTCCAGAGCGATTCCCTGTACGACAGATCAATACATAGTGTTTACTTTTGTCCAGCTGTTGCGTCAGCAATGCATTCGCGAGCCGACTAAGTGGGATATTAATAAGCTGTTCTGGCGCTAGCGTAAATAGGCTGCGAATATCCGTTGCTCCGTGTTCATAGGGTTCACGTACATCAAGTACTACAGTACTGTCGCTGTGCTCATGCAGTAACTGCTGCAACTGCTGTGCGCTCAGCTGTGCCCCACTTGCCTTGACGGGGGCTAGGCTAAAGCCACATAAGGCGCCGCATTGCTCGCCTTGGCGCTGATCTAATTGATCTTTACGCAAAACGAACTGCTCATGGTCTACCTCCCCTTGTAATAAGGCCGCCAACAGCTCACTGGCTTGGCACTGTGCCTGCCAGGTCATGGCAAAGCACTGTTCGTAGTCGTGCGCTGGGCAAATAACCGTGTTTTGTTCAAGTAATTGACTGAGTAATTTCAGCGACTGCGCCATTTGCTCGCAACTGGCATCGTCGAATTGAGTACTGCCCAGCCCACCCCAAACAAGCAAATCGCCACAGAAACAGGCTTCAATATGCTCGTTTTGAGAAAGTAAATAACTGACGCTGTCACTGCTGTGCCCTGGCGTGGTAACACGGCTTAATTGGTGTGAACCAAGAGCAACAGCATCACCATGAGACCACCCAAGCTCGCCACTTGCATCGACTTCTAAGCGCTGCGCCAACAGCGAGCGAGCAGAATCTTTATCTTGATGTCGGTGAGTCTCTAGTACGGCTTTGACCCGCAGTTGCTGCTGCTTTACTAACCGAGTCAGGCGAGGCACCAATTCAACAATGGGGTCGACTATCACTGCGTCATTATTGTCAGCGACAAATAACCAACAACAACTGCCTTGATGGCGCAATTGTGTGAGCCCCAGTGCACAGACCTCTTGCTCTGGCTGATGAGCATCAGAGACAATGAGACAATGATTACTAAGCACTGGTTTTAACGCACAAATACGCTCACAGGCCAAAGCGATATCCGCAGCGCTGGCAGCTGGACCAAAGGACATGCGAATGGCATTTTCGCTTTGCCAGTCGCTAACACCCATGGCATCAAGTACGAAACTGCGCGATGCACCAGAGCTACAAGCTGAGCCACCACTAACGCGGATCCCCGCAGCATCGAACAAATCCATCACCTCTTTTGAGGTTAAGCTATTCACGCAAAAGTTCAGTGTCGTCGGCACCGTTGATGCTAAAGGCGCATTAAAGGTGATATCACCAAAGGTTTGCTCTAAGGCACTAATAAGTTGGTCACGGTATTGATGCAAGGTGCACACAGGTTTGAACACGGCTTGCTTGGAATCTAGCAGTAGTTCAAATAGTTCATACAAACCGGCGATACCGGGTAGGTTCTCTGTTCCTGAGCGCATACCACTTTCTTGACCCCCTCCGGCGATAAATGGGGTATAGGGGCTATTTTCGCGAATATACAAAAAGCCTATTCCCTTAGGTGCGTAGAGTTTATGCCCAGAAAAAGGGGCATAATCAATTGTGGTATCACTTAAGGCCAACGCCTGTTTACCAAGAGCTTGAACGCAGTCGACCATCCAAGATACTTGCGGATTATGCGCTCGGATCACTTTCTCGAGTGCACCTAAGTCTTGATATACGCCGGTTTCATTATTCACCGCCATGGTACATATCATTAATGCTTGGCCCACGTGCTCTGCAATAAAGTGGCTATCTAGCAAGCCATCCTTGTCCACCGGAATAGCCAAAACTTTTGCCCCAAGCCCTAATACTTCGTTCCAGTGTTTCAGGGTATTTGGCACGGCCTTGTGCTCAGTCGCCCCATACAGCAATACACTGTGCTCGGTGGCTTTATGACGGTTTGCCAGCAGCGTGGAGACCACTGCCGTTTGAATTCCCTCGGTCGCACCTGAGGTGAAAAGAATATCGCCACTTTGCGCACCTATCACCTGGCGTGCCTTATTGCGCGTTTGCTCCAATAAATATTTCGCTTGCACGCCGGTTATATGAGAGCTTGAAGGATTTCCAAAACACACTTGCATGGTATGTGACACCACATCGGCAATACACGGCAGCACCGGAGTGGTGGCATTAGCATCAAGATAAACCAGATCTTGGCTAGGCTGGGTGAAGAAACGCTGCGACATAAGACACTATATTACTATTAGCTATAACTTATAACCATTGTACACATAAGCACTCAACGCAGTAAGACTAATTTGTTCGAATAAACCGAGGTTTTATGAGTTTATCGTATAACTCATGCGGCAACAGGGGGAGCTTGAAAAGAGTAAAAGTAGATTGCTGCATAGAAGCAGCAATCTATCGGTATTTTTAATCCTTGTTCATTTCCTCGACTAACGCTTTGGGCATGCTTTGATGGGGTTCATCAGCACTGCTAGACCACGCATTAATAAGCGCACGTACCAGTGACGCCAGTGGGATTGCGAAAAAGACCCCCCAAAAACCCCATAGGCCACCAAAAAACAGTACCGCGACGATAATAAAGACCGGATTCAAGTCCACCGCTTCTGAAAAGAGTAAGGGCACCAACACGTTACCATCAAGTGCTTGAATAATGCCGTAGGCCACGAGCACTGACCAAAACTCGCTACCGAGTCCAAACTGAAACAACGCGACGGCAGCCACAGGAATAGTCACCAACGCCGCACCAATAAAGGGAATAAGAACTGAAAAGCCCACTAACACACCCAGCAGCGCCGCGTACCGCAGGTCGAAAATGGTAAACACCACAAACGACACACCACCAACAATCACAATCTCAAACACTTTACCTCGGATATAGTTCATAATTTGCTGGTTCATTTCTATCCACACCTGGTGGATTAAACGGCGTTGTTTTGGCAGCAGCGAACTCATGCTTTGGACCAGTTGCGCCTTATCCTTGAGCATGAAAAATATCAGTAGTGGCACTAATATCAGATAAATCAGCCATGCGGCCACATCCTTAAGTGAAGTTAAAGAAAATGACACCAAGGTTTGCCCAAGCTCCACCGCTTTGGACTCAACACTGCTGACGACCGAACGGACCTGTTCGGGCGAAATGAGAGTTGGGTAGTCTATGGGCAAGTGCAACAAATAATGTTTTCCTTGCTCAAGCATGGTTGGCGCCTCTTGTACGAGATTACTGGTTTGTTGCCACAGCACGGGCCCAATCCCAAATAAGCTGCCAATAACTAATGAGCAAAATAAGGCCATCACCACCACGGTGGCCAAGAGTCGTGATAGACCCAAGCGCTGCAAGCGCGCCACTGGCCAGTCTAAAAGGTACGCCACCACCACTGCAACCAACGCAGGCATCAACAAGTTACCGAAGAAGTAAAGAATGGCAAATGCTGCAACGAGCAACAGCAGTAAGGTGACAGAGTGAGGGTCAGAAAACTTTCTTTGATACCACGAACGCACGTATTCGAACACGAATTTAAATCTCCACTATGAGGCGGTGAAACGATGGTTGACGCTGCAACGCATAGCTCAGCCCTTGCTTTTTCAAGTACCGTTCAATATCGGTAAATTCTTGAGTGTTGGTATTCAACAATAATAATAAACGACGATGGTCACCCTGAGCACGCTTTAGCGCGAGTTTAAATTGCACAAACTGCTGCGGACACCGTAACGACCGTAAATCAACTTCCACCATTATATTCACATTACCTTGCTTGGCGCTTAACACTTGTTATCAATGCCAATATGTCGTTGAGATTAAGCGTAAAAAGAAATAGTTAGTCGATGATAGCGATTCCTTAATCATACCGTAAAAAAGCTTAAAAGGTTTACGACATTCGTTTATGCTTAATACTATAAGGCGAAAATGAAGGAAGCGTGTCATGGCGACGTCGCATAACAAAGCTAAGCTGCCTGCCAATCCGACCTTAAAGGAAATCAATTGGTATAAAAAACAGCTTAACTGGGGTGAACTGCCGCCTTTTTACCATATGGTGTCACAAAGCCTCAGTGAGTCCGAAAACCTGCTAGAGCACGGGTTTGATACAGCTATCAAGCGCTTACTCGATAAACGAAATTGGAACCTGAAGACACTCGGTGGGCAGGAAGATCATAATGGCATTATCCACTGCGATAACAAGCCGCATATCGGTTTACATCAAAGCTTTACCGAGCGAGGCTTTGAGCTCAGTGCCTATGCTTATGCTGGCGACGAAAAAATTCGTCATTACGTGCGTGATAATCCCAAAATGGAATTCGATGTGTGGGATCCGGCGACCATGGAGCATGTGATCCGTATCGGTCAGTTGCACAAATTCATCGCGTTTTTCTTTGACAGTGGAGATGATGCCGATAAGGCCCTGATTATTCACGCTCATAAAGTCGTGCATGATACGGTCGAATTATTACGTCGCGAATTGAACGTTCAAGCCTACAACGGAGTCTCAATAAAAGAATTCTATAAGGCGTGCGAAAAGCACCACAACACTGGCGGCAGTGAGTTTGCGCTGGCTAGGTTGATGGAGCCAGATGATTATAACCACAAGGAATAATATGCCTTTTAAACGTATCTTGTTGTCCTGTGCCTTAGTGAGCACAACGTTTATGCCAGTAAAGGCACAAAATACCTTTGAGTTGCCAGATTTAGGCACCTCGGCTTTGCAGGTGCTGCCCATTGAAAAAGAGCGGGCTATTGGCGATGTGATGATGATGCAAATTCGCGGTTCATCGCCGGTCATCGACGACCCCGTGCTTGATGAGTACCTCACTACGCTTGGCAATAAGCTTGTCTCCCACGCCGACGATGTGCGTTTTCCATTTTCTTTTTTCTGGATAAATAACAAAGATATTAACGCATTTGCTTTCTATGGCGGGCACGTTGGCGTTCATACCGGGCTAATCGCTCAAGCAGATAACGAAAGTCAATTGGCGTCTGTGCTCGGGCATGAAATTGCGCACGTGACTCAGCGCCACCTGGCAAGGCGTTTACAGCAACAAAAAGATAACTCTGGGGTCACTATTGCCGGGCTGATTGCCGGTATACTAGCGACCGTTGTTGCCCCCGATGCCGGCATGGCCATTATTTCCGGAACCCAGACACAAAGCGCACTGAGCCAACTCAGTCATAGCCGGGGGGCTGAGCAAGAGGCCGATCGAATCGGCATGCGCACGTTATACGAAGCTGGATTTGACCCTCATGCTTCTGGCGAGTTTTTAACAAAACTGGCCGCGCAAATTCGTTACCGCCAAAAGCCGCCGGTATTTATTCTTACCCACCCACTACCACAAAGCCGGATCAGTGATGTCCGCTTGCGTGCACAGCAATATGAAAAGCGTCAATATGGCCAAAGCTTAGAGTTCTACCTTGCGAAAAGCCGCATTCTGGCCCGCTACGGTTATGACTCACAACAAGCGCAAGAGCAGTTTAATAAACTACTGCGGGAAAACGCCTATGGCGACAAGTCAGCATTGCACTACGGGCTGGCGCTGACCTTAATCGACCAGAAAAAGTTCGACCAAGCATGGCAATACCTCGCGCCCTTGTTGGAACGCGCCCCGAGTAATCTTTTTTATTTGGATACACTAACCGATTACTATGTTGGCAAGGGCGAGCCCGACAAAGCCCTTGAGCATTTACGCCCATTTCATCAATTGCGGCCAAACAACCAAGTTATAACCTTAAACTACGCCCACGCTGCAATTGAAGCCGAGGACTATGCGCTGGCCACTGAACTGCTGCGTAGTTTTACCTTGGAAAAACCAGACCACTTTTTGGCTAAGCAGCTGCTTACCACTACCTACCGACGCCAAGACGACAAAGCAGCCTACCATGAGGCTAATGCGGATTTATTGGCTCAGGTGGGGGCGTATATGAAAGCCGCTGATGAAGTTCAAAAAGCCCTTAATCATATTGAACCGAATGAAGCGATTAAACATAAACGACTGAAAGCATTGTTAGGGCAGTACCGGCAAATGCAAAAAGAGCTCGCTCGTTTATAACGCATATGCCACCTCGGTGGCGCAAATTGAAGCAACAAGGTGTGCGCCTCTATCAACGGGCGCACGTATCTTTTACACTATAGGTATAAATTTATCGGCCCCGCCTGCACTGCCAAGGCCAATATGATTGTGGCCAGCTCACAGCAATCAAGGGCAAAACATCCGCAAGAGGAAGCTATGTCTATCGTTATTTATCACAATCCACGTTGTTCTAAATCACGCCAAACTTTGGCCCTAATCGAAGAAAAAGGCGTAGAGCCAGAAGTCATCAAGTATTTAGACGATACCCCCAGCGTAGAGCAACTAAACACACTAGTACAACAATTAGGCTTTAGCTCTGCCCGCGAATTAATGCGTACCAAAGAAGACACGTACAAAGAGCTTGATTTAAAAAACCAGCATGACGAGCAGGCGCTGTTAAATGCCATGCATCACAACCCAAAGCTTATCGAACGTCCTATTGTTGTAAATGGCAATAAAGCCGTTCTTGGACGTCCTCCTGAAAATGTCTTGGAGCTGCTGTAAATGGCACCTATTTTAGTGCTGTACCATTCTCGAGGTGGCAGTGTTCGCGCATTGGCCGAGGAACTTGCCGACAGCATTGAAGCACAAGGCGTTGATACGCTGATACGCTGCGTCAGTGAGGATGGGTCGCACCCTCAAGTAGACTTAGTCGAGCTGAGCCAATGTTCTGCATTGGCTTTTGGCACGCCGACTCGCTTTGGCATGATGGCCTCGCAAGCAAAAGCGATGTGGGAGCAAACCAGCGAGATGTGGCTTAAAGGCGAACTCATTGATAAGCCAGCCTGTGTGTTTACTTCTTCAAGTAGCATGCACGGAGGCAATGAGGCGACCTTGCTTAACCTGGCCACGCCGCTACTGCACCATGGCATGTTATTGGTGGGGGTGCCTTATGACGTCCCGGCATTGAGTAGCACCACCTCAGGGGGCGCGCCTTATGGGGCAAGCCATGTATCTGGGGCACACAATAACGCTCAATTGAGCAACGATGAAAAACAGATATGCCAAGCTCTGGGCAAGCGCTTAGCTACATTAACGAGAAAGCTTAATGACTGATATTGCAAAAAAACCGATCACTAAACGCTACCAACTTTTGGCGTTGACCGGCTACATTGGCCTGCTAATTCTAATGCCGCTGTGGATGTTTGTCTTGGTACCACGCACTGACTATTCACTGGCATTTACGTTTGGTTTGTATATTCTGCCATTGTTACTGCCATTGAAAGGCATTATTCAAGACAAACCTTACACCTATGCTTGGGCCAACTTTGTGGTCATGATTTATTTTATTCATGGTTTTACCTTGTTGTGGGTCAGCCCCGACGAGCGCCTTTGGGTCATTCTTGAGTTAATACTCTCAAGCATGATGTTTGTAGGTTGTACTTACTATGCCCGACATCGCGGTCAAGAATTGGGTCTAAAAGTAGGTAAGCTTAAAGATGACCTAGCCCAGGAGAAGGCCGCACAAGAATATCATCGCCAAAACCACCACAAAGATAGTTAGTAAGCTCGCAAACATGCCAGAGCACAGCGCTTCGGCATGTTTGCATAAGAACGACCTAAAAGTGCCTCTATCCCGCCAGCTGGCTTAAAAACGCCAACGCAACGACCGACAAAAGGCCTAATTGGGCCACCAAGGATAATACCGAGCCCATGCGAATGACCCCTAAACCAAAGGGGTGTTTTAGCTGTGGATACAACGCACAGCGCTTCAAGCTGATAGCAAAAAATATCGCCACCATGGAAAACATCGTCAACGCGATGGTGAGCTCGCTTTTATGCTCAATGCTCTCATCAAAAAAGAAAAACAGCTGCAGCGGTAGCAACATCACCACCAAAGCGTGCAATACATGCACCTTGGCAACACGCATGTACTGCCCCTGTGGTGAGAGCTCTTTAATTCCAAATTCACGCTCCATTAGGCGCACCAGCTCTTTGCGGTTGCGCTCTACGGCGTAACGATAACAACTGAGTCCAGCGTTATTTTTAGCGTGAAAGTTAGCCCCGGCGCGCAACAACAACTTCAAACATGCGCTGTTATCGGCTGCCACAGCATAGTGCAAAGCAGTATTTCCCTGCTCATCTTTAGCATCCATCGAGGCATCGCCGAGGATGGCTTCAAGCACCGCTACAAAGCCTTTCTCAGCGGCCAGCATCAGTGCGCTTTGTCCTTGCTCGTTATATTCGCTGCCTTTCGCACCTTGCTCAACAAAGCGCATAGCCAAGCTTTGTTTAGCATGCTCACTTTGTAAGTGTGCCAGTAGCGCTTGCTCGAGCAGATGCTGCAAATTATCGTCGGTCGATAGGTGCTGCAATAAGGTGAAGAAGTCTTTACCTTGCACCAATTCGGCTTTGGCGGCATCGAGCACGGTGTCTTTATCCGCTGCGCACTGTGGTAAAAACGCTGAGAACTTAGCTCGAAAGTCTACTTCCTGCCAGACCAGCATAATGTCCGCACTGGAGAGCAGCGCGCCGCGAGCCAGCAACTGCTCCAACAGCGAAAAATAGCGCTGTTCAAATAACAATTGCGCCAATGACATCGGCGACTCTAGTGCCAATTGAGCGTTTACATCGGCATATTGGCTCAAACGTTCAAGCAAAAACTCGCTTATTTGCTCGTTGGTGTATTCATTATTTAGAAAATACTCTCGCGCGGCGTTAATATATTGATGGGCCTGCTCATCAAAGTCACTGATATGCTGGAAAGTACACTCGTCAAATGGGTCTCTTGGCGCCAACCATACCAAGTAATAAATAGGCGGTAACACCGTGGTGCTGACATTGGCTTCGATTTTAGTACTACACGCCGGCCACGCCTCAAGGGCGTCTAAAATAAATGCGCCGTTTTGCTCAATAAGCCCCTTGAGTAATAACGGATAGTGTTCAGGCCAAATTAGTACCTTTTCCATTGCTTGGGAAAACTCCACTAAATGTTTGTTAATGTTGCATGGCAACGGTGGTGTCAGTTATAAAGGGCACAGCCTTACCCTTCACTTAATACATGAGCGAACAGTGCAATGCAAACTTGGCAAGTTATTCTAATTATCGTCGCCGTTTTTGGCTTCGTCGGGAGCAATATAGCGCTGCTCAAATACTCCGCCAAACTGGATATGAAACGCCTAAATCAAGACCCTGTTGAGAAAGCGAGACAGCGCCTGAAAGAAAAACAGCGCAGTGCCCAAGATGAGCACTGCGACAAAGACTAAGCCACTAGCCAGTTTGCCATTAGCGTGATCACCGGTAAGGTGATCAGCGTTCGCAATATAAAAATAATAAATAGCTCAACTATATTCACCGGTATTTTACTACCCAATAGTAAGGCCCCCACCTCTGACATGTAAATCAGCTGCGTGACACTCATGGCGGCTATGATAAAACGCGTCACTTCACTGTCAATATTCGATGCCGCTAGAATCGACGGTATAAACATATCTGCAAAGCCAACAACGATGGTTTCCGATGCTTTGACGGCCTCGGGGATCCCCAATAACTCGAGGTAAGGAATAAAAGGTTTACCTAGCCACGTAAAAACTGGGGTATATTCAGAAATGATCAAAGCAAACGTACCCACCGCCATCACCACAGGCAACACGGCAAAAACCATGTCTAATGCGTTGTGCACACCTTCTTGTACCGTGCCCTTAACCCCTTTGGCATGGCGCGCCTTGTGCAAGGCCATATCCAAAGACTGACGCCAAAGGTTTTTCTGCGCCGAGTGCGACTCATCATCTTGATTTTGAGTGCTGCCGTCCACGTAGGTGTTCTTTTTCAAACTCAGTGGTGGAATACGTGGGAGAATGAGCGCGCATACCACACCAGCAACACATACCGTCAGGTAAAACGGCGCAAATAAGTGCTCTAATCGTACCTGCCCAATCACCACAAAACAGAAGGTAATCGACACTGCTGAGAACGTAGTGCCAATAATAGCTGCCTCACGCTGGGTGTAATGCTTGTCCTCGTATTGGCGCGCAGTCATCAAAATACCGACACTGCCATCCCCTAACCAAGATGCCGCGCAGTTTACCGCGCTGCGCCCTGGCACGCCAAAGAGCGGCTGCATAATTTTCGTAAACAGCGTGCCCACCAATTCTAATAATCCAAAATTAAGTAGCAATGGCAACAAAAAACCAGCCAAGATAAACACCGTGAGCAATAGCGGCAGCAGCTCATTCATAACAAATGCGCCGGTGTTCTCGGAATGAATCGCCACTGGACCTAATTCAAAATAGGTCATAACAATAAACACCATGCCAAGAAGGCGTACCACTAGCCACACGGGCGTCACAACAAACAGATGCCGGATTAATGTGTTATCAAACAACGACCGAGGTTGCACGGTACTCATAAGTAAAGAGAGCAACCCGGTTCCACAGATAATTATTAGCAATAAGGTACTGGCTATTGGCGCTAACCACACACGCAGCATATCAGCCAATATCGCCACAGTGATTTTTATCTCCCCTTCCCAAGGAATAGGCACCATAAACAAAAATACCCCTATCAAAGAGGGGATAATGAAGGTCAGCAAAGTGCTGGCCATTGAGCGGGGTTGGCTTGTTGTCATAATCGTTACTTGTTCATTGTTATTATTAGCCCATTTACTGGGCTCTATACATGAAAAAAGGAAAAGAGCACGACACTCTTTTCCTTCATGGCCTGCTTATCAGGCGTTATATTTGAATTCCTCGGGTTCGCAGCGCTTGCACCAACGCTTGTTGCAAATCGTTCATGGTGCCGGGTTGCAACACTTCACCCTCTTTATCCATCCAGGTAATGCTGGTGCCACCCTCGCGCGTAGTGCTCATCAAAATTTGATACTGCCCATCTTCAAGCGGTAGCTGCATGGCTTCCTCGCCCCAGATAGAGTCCCAAACGCTGGCTTCTGGCTTGGTGTAATCTGCAATGATTCGCCCTGAATCTACATCTACCTCGACAATGGTGAATTGCAACCGCTCCAAGAAACCTGCAAAGCGTTCAAACACGACATTGTAAGCTTGCTCTGTGACCAGAGCCGCATTGCCTTTGTTGTCAAAACCCATATCCAGAGAAATGATCCCTTGGCGCTGACGCAACTCTACTTTCAATTGACGATAGCGATAATCAAACTCCGAAATGACCGCGTTGAGCGCGCGGGTTTCAAGACGCTGTTGTAATAGTGGCGTCAGGGGTACATCGTCTGAGCGATAGTCCACCATTTCTGCGCGCAAAGCGGCAGTGCGCTGATGGTCTTTCTCCTCGATGATGAACTTGTAACGCTGCTCTGCGACTATCTCGTCATCCCATAACCACCCTTCTTCAACTCGCACGATTGAAAACCAATCGGTTTCCACGGTGCCGATTAACTTATCCGCACTCACTGCTTGCGTGTTGTAGTCAGATAAAACACCTTCAATTGCGTGCCAAATAAATTCATCAAGATCTTCGATGCCTTCGTTTTTATCGAAATATACACGGGCCAGCTTTTCGTTTTCATCCAGCCAACTGCCCTCAGCAAGCGGCATTATTTGCATCGGCGGCTTTGTTGCTTTGGCTTGTTCGCTATTATCGTAACGGGCAACATCCATTTTATAGGTTGGGTCTTGGCGCGGTGCATCAAGCCCTTCAGGGGCCACCACCGGTTCATTAGTACGGTAATTACGTGGATGATGTGCTTCGCTGGTAAAAATACCGCATCCGCTTAAACTGACTAAGGCACTTAACATCAATGCTTTAGGGATCCAATACTGCACGTTGTCTATCTCCTATGCTCACCTTTTTTTATTCTACGGACTTTGAGTCGGTGAGACGTAATTGGTTCAGTGTCAGGTTAAAACTTGGTGCACTTACAACTGATCCATTGACCATTGCAAGCGGTATTAAGCAGAGTATCGACACTCGCCACCGCTCATCTAAATCAGCGGTATGGCAAAAATTTTCACTATGGTACTTTTACATTGCTGTAAAAACAAGAAAGACGCCGTGCAAATGCGAATAAACTCGGTCACGGCTAAAAGTTGCGCGTAACACCGCTGGTTGTGCTAAACTGCGCGGCCATCTAAAGGTTTTCGTTTTCTCTTAGCAAGGGTCGAACAACATGGCTGAATTAGCCAAACAACAACTAGTGATCACCGCCATAGGTGAAGATCAACCCGGTGTAGTCAGCGCACTAACGCAATTAGTCAGTGACTGTAACTGTAATATCACCGATAGCCGAATCGCTATTTTAGGCAATGAGCTTACTTTCATTATGTTGCTGTGCGGCGACATGGCGGCCATCAGTCGCGTAGAGCATACCCTGCCAGCCACGGGCATGGAGCTGGGCTTATTAACAATGATGAAGCGCACTTCAAGTCATAATGCAGAGCAATATGGTGGCGGTTACAACCTCGAATATCACGGCGTTGATACCCCAGGTACGCTGAGCCAAGTAACAGGCTATTTTGCCGAGTACGGTATTAGCATCTGTTCATTAAAATCAGACACCTTCGATAAAGAAGAGCAGGCATACATGCGCTGCGAGCTTGAATTTAACGTACCGCAAGAATTAGATATAGACGCGTTTAAAGTATCATTTGAGGCGTTATCGCAACGCCTTGAAATTGATTACATTTTCAGACGAATAAGATAAGGAATCACTATGAATACCTTACAAGCAGGCGATAAAGCCCCTCTTTTCAACCTTCAAGACCAAGACGGCAACCCTGTCAGCTTAGAAGCACTCCTAAAAGAGCATCAGGTGTTAGTTTATTTTTACCCTAAAGCGCTTACTCCTGGGTGTACTGTGCAGGCCGAGCAGTTGCGCGACCACAAAGCGGCTCTTAGCGAGCACAATACGGTTGCAGTAGGGATCAGCCCCGACCCGGTCAAAAAGCTGAAAAACTTTGAAACTAAAAAAGAGCTAAACTTCCAGTTGCTCAGCGATGAAGACCACAAAGTTGCCGAGGATTTCGGGGTGTGGGGTTTGAAAAAGTTTATGGGCAAGGAATACGACGGTATCCATCGTATCAGCTTCCTTATTGGCCAAGATGGCAATATCAAACACGTATTCAACAAGTTTAAAACGAAAGAACACCACCAAGTGGTGCTCGATTATTTGCAAGAGCATAATGCGTAACGCAAAAAGCCCACGGTATGTGGGCTTTTTCATAACCTCAGTATGCTGCAGCACTCAGCTCGTGAGGGAAGTTAATTAATACCAATATATTTATGGACTTGTACTGATAAACGCCAGTTTTTCTGAATGCAGGTATCAATCGCCAGCTTGGTAGCTTTCGCTTTTTGGCTAATTGGCTGAAGGTACACAAGCTTAGGTGCCACACCTGTTTGCGCAAATAGGGCCTCAAGCTCATCCACGTGTTTTTGCATCGCTACTGGGTGCTTAATTTCATCGGCGCGTTGCATGGCGCTGGCCAGCACATCGTACCCACCACGCATATTAATTTTCGGCGACACTGTCACCCAAGTTTGCGCCGGCGCCTTTATGGCAAAGGTACCGCTAGTTTCTATTTGCGTGGAATACCCATGTTCATGCAATAGCTCACACAGCGGGTTTAAATCAAATAAGCAAGGTTCGCCGCCGGTGATCACCACATGTTTGGCAAGATAACCGCGCTGTTGAAATAACGCCAGTACGTCTTCGGCGCTGGCATGGGCCCAATGTTGAGAATCTGCTTTTTTCTCCACTGTTTGTTCAAGGCTTACAACGTAGCTATCACTTGCATCCCATGTCTGTTTGGTATCACACCACGCACACCCTACAGGACACCCTTGCAAGCGCACAAAAATAGACGGTGTACCAGTGTAACTGGCTTCCCCTTGGATGGTTTCAAAAATCTCATTAATTTGGTACAAAAAACTTACCTACTGCTCATACTTTACATTAGCGTGTGACATTTACAGCCCCGTATTCGGGAATAATTGTGATCCACTCTCAAACCCTGTAGTATACCGCGCCCGAATGCAAACCTCTATGATAAAAGGCTAGAAGGCACCATGGCAGAAAAAGTTGTAGTTATTTATTCCGGCGGCATGGACTCATTCACTGTGCTGAATAAGGCACGCATGCAGGGGCACGAAGTGTATGCGCTCTCCTTTAACTATGGTCAGCGCCATGTTAAAGAGCTAGAGGTTGCAAAAGCAGTCTGTGAGCGCCTTGGAGTGGATCATAAAATCGTTGATATTTCTGCCATAAATCAATTGATTGGTGGCTCGTCTTTGACCGACGACATCGATGTTCCCGAAGGCCATTATGAAGAAGAAAGCATGAAAAGCACGATAGTGCCGAACCGCAATATGATTTTGTTGTCGCTCGCTGTCGGTTATGCTGTCTCACTTAAGGCCAATAAAGTCTATTATGGCGCTCACTCGGGCGACCATGCCATTTATCCAGATTGTCGTCCTGAATTTGTGAAGAAAATGGATGATGTGTGCCGTATTGCTAATTACGACGAAGTCGAAATTGTCTGCCCATACTTAGATAGCAGTAAGATTGATATTCTCCGTGACGGCTTGGCCATGGATTTAGACTACAGTCAAACATGGACCTGCTACAACGGCCGTGAACAAGCCTGTGGCAAATGCGGTGCTTGCCAGGAGCGCTTAGAAGCCTTTGCGGAAAATAACGCAACGGATCCTCTCCCCTACGAGTCTTAATCCTGCCTGCTGACCACTGATGATTGTAAAATTGTCAGTGGTCATACTGAATTTTCCCGTTATACTGAACAGTAGATCAAATTAATAGGGAATTATTTCATGTACATAGCGCTGATGTTGGTGGTAGCCGCCCTTGTTATTGTCGCCACGGTGATGGTGGTGGATGTTCGTAATAAACAAAAAGCGCTGAACGCACGTGCTGGCCGCGAAAATGAGCAGCTCACAACCATGAACAAGGAGCTTTCCCAACTCAAAGAACGTGTACAAATATTAGAAAAAGTCGTGACAGATAAGGGATTTAGCGTCGAACAAGAAATAAATAACCTATAATGCACCCAGTTGTGTGCTATTTGTGGCTGCCGCTACCATGAGCGTCAAGCGTTTATACCTTTATATCTTTGCGAGCCTAGCGTATTTTTGCATGGCTGGCTTTGGTATTCACCTACTCACTTCAGCGTATTACGAAAAACAAAAAGCAGAGAGTGAGCAACACCTGCGCGAGCAAACCGCACTTGTCCGCAACAAAATAGAAACCACCATTTTCAAAGATGTATTCGCCGCTGAGAGCTTGGCGACCGTGGTCGCTCTAAACCCTGAGCTGGCCATTGCTAATTGGCATACCATCGCCGCTAAGACCCTAGAACAATCGCAATTGGTGCGCAATTTAGGGCTTGCTCCCAATGACACCATCAGCCACGTATTCCCATTAGAAGGAAATCAACGCGCCATTGGTTTTAACTTCAAATCCAGTCCTGAGCAATACGCCACCGTGGTTAAAGCGCGACAAAGTAAAAAGGTGGTCATTGCAGGCCCTTTAGAGCTAGTGCAAGGCGGCCAAGCGATCATCGCACGGTTCCCTCTTTTTGATGACTACCCCATCAACGCCCATTATTGGGGCACTCTCAGTGTGGTTATGGATTTAGCCACACTGTATAAACAGGTCGGTATCAAAGATACTGAGCATTTGCATATCGCTTTGCGTGGGGTAAATGCATCGGGTGCCGAGGGCCAGGTATTTTATGGCGATGCGAGCATCTTCAGTAATCCTGACAGCACCGCCAGCATCCAACTTCCTAATGGCCGCTGGCAACTTGCGGCCCGCTATAGCATCCCCAGCAACCACGATGATAATGCCCAACTACTCGGCGCCATCAGTATCGCTGCTGCCATTATACTGTATTTTTCTGTCGCGATACTGGTGCGGGCATACCACCTCACTAAAACAATGTCTTTGCAGGATGAGCTAACCAAGCTGGCAAATCGGCGATATATCATGCAACGCCTTAATGCCTTGGTAAATGACCCACAGCAAGAAAAGAAGTTTGCCATCATCAGTATTGATTTAAATGAGTTTAAACAAGTAAACGATAACTTCGGTCATGCGGTGGGAGATGCGCTGCTAGTTCACGTTGCCCGAGAACTAGAAACTGCACTACGCGACGCCGATGTGGTTGCCCGCCTTGGCGGCGACGAGTTTTTAGTGCTTTTATATCGTATTAATGATCCGGATACGGTCGCACAAATTGTCGAAAAAGTGCGCCGCTATATAGAAAGTGCTCCCCTCGCCCATGGCGATTTATTTATCTACCCTTCACTAAGCTGCGGTTACAGTTGCCATACCGACCAAACACTGGATATTGAAGCTCTGCTAAACGAAGCAGATCAACGTATGTACAGCGACAAAGCGCAGAAAAAATAATCAGTGGTTGATGAGCTCAGCCAAAGCCGCATCCATTTTCGCTATAAAATCATATTTAAAAGGGTAGTTGCCGCGTTCGTCCCGCGCATAGCCAATATGGGCTGAGCGTGTCATTAACACATGCTGCACAGTCAAATTCTGCGCCTTTATAACAAGTTCAGGGTGTCGCTGCACTATGAGTTCTAATTCATACTCGCTTGAACGGCGGTCATTCACATAGCACTCAATTCGTTGCTTTAGTAGCTTAAACAAATTTGAACGGGTATTGGCATTACGCCATACTCGCACGTCGCCACGCTGCTGGGCTGCACGCACGGCATGGTCAAAAATCAAGTACCCAGCGTTGACACCAATATTAACCGCTGGGCCCGGTTTACCAGCTAATGCTGACGGTAAATCAGTGTCACTGTGGCACAGTGCGACCACTGTTTCTTGCTCCAGTGGCAGCGAATACATATCGATAAAGGGACGTTTTTCATGGTGCTTATAGGGCGGTAATATCGCAAACGCAGCGCCCTGCTCAAGCTGCTGCAGTGCCCGTTTCCAAGGCATTGGCTTTAATACCACCTCATAGTCTGTCAGTGATTTAGCAGCGCTTTGCACCAATACAACGTAATCGCCTTGCAAAGTACCTTGGCGAACATAAGTGTAAGGCGGATAGCTTTGATCAACCAGTATTTCAACACGTTGCGGCTGCGCAAAAACCGGCGCCACCCAGCACATAACAGCGCAGCCGAGAAGTGAAAAACACGCTTTTAAAATCAACGTGCGCCAACCGCCTTTGCAGGATTAATATCCTTAGTTTATAGTCCCCAACGAACTAATATGCAAGGAGCCGATGGCCACTAGCTATGAATAAGCTGCTGCTGCAGTTCGTGCACTTGGTCGCGTACTTTGGCCGCTTTTTCAAACTCCAAATCACGAGCAAATTCGTGCATTTGTGCTTCTAGGCGACTAATCTCTTTGGCTATTTCACTGGCATCCATTGTCGTGCTGGCCTTTTTCGATGCCGGTTTAAGACGTGCCTGCGCCGCTTTGTTTTGTACCTCTTCGCCGGTATCCATCACATCGGTAATGCGTTTTTTCAGCGCTTGCGGGGTGATCCCATGCGCTTCGTTATGGGCTATTTGTTTTTCTCTACGGCGGTTGGTTTCGTCCATGGCTTGACGCATTGAACGAGTGACCACATCACCATATAAAATAGCACGGCCGTTAATATGGCGGGCTGCACGGCCAATGGTCTGAATAAGCGAGCGCGCTGAGCGTAAAAAGCCTTCTTTATCGGCATCTAAAATAGCGACCAATGACACTTCCGGCATGTCTAACCCCTCTCGCAGCAGGTTGATGCCAACGAGCACATCAAATACCCCTGCCCGTAAATCGCGAATGATTTCCATGCGCTCTACGGTATCAATATCGGAGTGTAAATAGCGCACCTTCACATCATGATCGCTAAGATAATCAGTGAGGTCTTCCGCCATTCGTTTAGTTAGGGTGGTCACTAAAACCCGCTCGTTCACTTCGACACGTTTATATATTTCAGAGAGCAAATCGTCCACCTGAGTGGCCACGGGACGCACTTCTATTTGCGGGTCGACCAAGCCAGTAGGACGGATCACCTGTTCAGCAACTTCGCCTGCGGATTTGTCTAGCTCATAATCCCCTGGGGTGGCAGATACATAGATAGTCTGGGGCATAATGGCCTCAAACTCTTCAAACTTGAGCGGTCGATTGTCCATTGCCGAGGGCAATCTAAAGCCATACTCGACAAGGTTTTCTTTGCGCGAGCGGTCGCCGCGATACATAGCCCCCACTTGTGACACGGTAACGTGAGACTCATCGATGATCATCAAAGCATCATCCGGGAGGTAGTCCAGTAAGGTTGGCGGTGGCTCGCCTGGCGCCCGACCCGACAAGTAACGGCTGTAGTTTTCAATGCCACTGCAATAGCCAAGCTCTTGCATCATTTCAATATCGTACTGGGTGCGTTGCGCAATTCGCTGCTCTTCAATCAGCCGGTTGTCATCAAGCAAGCGTTGGCGGCGGCTTTTCAATTCGGTTTTGATATTCTCAATAGCCGCTAATATTTTCTCACGGGGTGTAACATAGTGTGTTTTTGGGTAGATGGTGGCGCGCACAAGGTTTTTTTCCACATGACCGGTGAGCGGGTCAAATAAGCTTAAGCGCTCTATTTCATCATCAAACATCTCGACGCGTACGGCAATATCATCGGACTCAGCGGGGAAAATATCAATCACCTCGCCACGCACGCGATAGGTGCCCCGGCTGAAATCCATATCATTACGGGTGTATTGCAACTCAGCTAAACGCCGCAACATATCACGTTGGTCTATGGTATCTCCGACTTTCAATAGCAGCATCATTTTCATGTAGGAATCAGGATCGCCAAGACCGTAAATGGCGGAAACGGAAGCCACAATCACCACATCGCGCCGCTCTAATAAGGCTTTGGTGGCCGACAACCGCATTTGCTCAATATGCTCATTAATGGAGGCGTCTTTTTCGATAAAGGTGTCGCTTGCAACTACATAAGCTTCTGGCTGGTAGTAGTCGTAGTATGAGACGAAATATTCCACAGCATTATTGGGAAAGAACTCTTTCATTTCGCCATACAGCTGCGCCGCCAGCGTTTTATTGTGTGCCATGATAATAGTCGGGCGATTAAGCTCGGCCATAATATTAGCCATGGTAAAGGTCTTGCCGGTTCCTGTTGCGCCGAGCAAAGTTTGGTGAGCCAGTCCCGCTTCTAACCCTTCGACCAACTGGGCAATGGCACTAGGTTGGTCGCCACTTGGCGAGTAACCTGATACCAATTCGAACATATCTTTCACTAACAAGACTCCTTATTGTTGGCTGTGGCGTTTAAGCTCGTGTGTGAACCATAAGTACGCAACGACGGCAGTAAACAGATTACCTATTGCCGCGCCAATAAATAAACCGGTTAAGTCGGCGATTAAACTGCCGACATAGGCAATCGGCACATAAAAGACAAACAACCGAATTACGCTCAAAACGAGTGCATTCATTGGCCTGTGCAAGGCATTGAACGAGGAGTTAGTTAAAATAATAACGCCTTGTAGGCCATACGATAGCGGTAAAATGTAAATAAATAAGCTGATCAGCTCCCGCACTTGGCTCTCACTGGCAAAAGCAAGCGCTATCCAATGACCCACAGCTAACAGTAATAAGTAGATGAGAAATTGCCAAATAAGGACAAACTGCAAGGTCTTTTGGTATGCCTCACGCACCCGCTCTATTTTTCCGGCTCCAAAGTTTTGGCTGATAAACGGCGGTAATGTCATTGACAACGCCAACACTACCAACGATGCTATCGACTCTATCCGGCTGCCGACACCGAACGCAGCCACCGCTGGTGCTCCAAAGGTAGCGACGATAGCAGTCATAACGGCCATCGCTAAAGGCGTTAGCATATTCGCACCCGCTGCAGGAAAGCCTATTTTTAAAATCTTCCGTGTTGCCCCATAAAAACTCTGACTGCGGCACTGACTGCTCAGTAGTTTACGACGCACAATGAGAATATGCAGCACCAAAATAACGCCAACAACCCAAGAGATCGCACTGGCAATGGCCGCGCCTTGGACACCTAGTGCCGGAATTGGGCCCCAGCCGAAAATCAACACAGGATCAAGTATGGCATTGATAAGTCCAGAGCCGCCCATGATCAGGCTAGGCGTCTTAGTATCGCCATTCGCGCGCAAAATAGCATTGCCAATCATGGGTGTGACTAATAGCACACTGGCTAAAAACCAAATATGCATATATTGGTCGATGATGGGTAGCAACTGTGCTTGGGCCCCTAGAAGCTTAAACAACGGCTCGCTAAAGAGATAACCTGCTACCGATAGTAAGAGCACGAGTATTGCTGAAACAATGAGCGCAACGGTGCCATCAAAACGAGCTTGAGCATGCTCACCCGCTCCCAATGCTTTAGCTATCACCGCTGAGGTCCCAATCCCTAGACCAATAGCGAGGCTAATAACAGTGAATGTCACAGGGAAGGTAAAGCTAATTGCCGCTAAAGGTTGTGTACCTAGCATACTAATAAAAAATGTATCAACTAGGTTAAACATCATTAAAAAAATCATGCCAAAAATCATCGGCACAGTCATTTTCGTTAAAGTCGGTACAATGGCAGCATGAAGAAGCTGAGAGGGTTGCGCATGATCAGAAGAATGAGTTTCGGCTGTAGCCATATCGACGCTTATTGCTGCTAATTCCAAATCCCCATTCTAAAGCATCAAAGCATCCCTCGCTACGCCTAAATGGTGCATAAAAAATGATCTTTTTCTAAATTTGGCTGACTTGTTTGTGCAAAAGCATGTAAAAAACAAATTATTTACAGCATGTATACATTTTGGGGATGAAATGACTTTTTTTTACACAGTAAGATGAATACATCGTCAATTCAGATTATAACAAATGCTCTTTAAGTAACGCCAAAGAATATAAGAGCAAATCATTGATTTTAAATGAAAATATTTTTTACCCTTTTCCCCTTGCATTCTTACTCGCTCTCTGTCGATACCGATAGCTACTGCCCTTGCCCTATTCATAAACAGACTTATCCACAGATTTCGTGGATAAGTTACGCCACCCCTTTAATTATAAGGGGTTAAGCTAATTTGCTCGTTTTTTACTGAGTTTACGCTCATCTTCGGGTTGTTTGCGCTATGAGTCATGAAAGTATAAGTTACTGACAGGCTCGATTATTTCCCTTTGTCAGTGTAATTACTGATGAAATCGCTCTGCGACAGGCGCAACGCAGCCCCAAATAGAGGCTGTTTTGCGCGCTAAGCAGTCAATTTGAGTGAAAAAGCGCCGAACAGTCTACTTTTTTTATTTTTAGAGTTTTTATTGGTTGACACTTTAAGGCGCGGTCATTAATATTTCGCCCCGTTGAAAGGCAGGCGCTTCCCCCTTAGCTCAGTTGGTTAGAGCGACGGACTGTTAATCCGCAGGTCCCCCGTTCGAGTCGGGGAGGGGGAGCCAAATCTTTCAGCAATAAGGTAATTGTTCCCCCTTAGCTCAGTTGGTTAGAGCGACGGACTGTTAATCCGCAGGTCCCCCGTTCGAGTCGGGGAGGGGGAGCCACTACTTATCTTTTGAAATTGTTCCCCCTTAGCTCAGTTGGTTAGAGCGACGGACTGTTAATCCGCAGGTCCCCCGTTCGAGTCGGGGAGGGGGAGCCAATTTTCAATCATCTCCTCTTTCTAGACAAACTCATCTTTGTAAACTACTCTTTGTACTGTGTTTTTTCTCAAGCCGTGCTATATTATTGCGCCATTAGTCAATGATTTATAACAACTCATTGCACCAAGGTTGTATGTAATAACGGTTAAATTACACTAGTAGAGATTAGGCCGCTGTGATAATTCGCCGTCTCACATGGCACGCTCGCGCATGTGAATGGACTCTTTGCCAAAGTTCAGTCGCGATTAGGATTTATCGTTTAGCTGGTTAAATAAAAAGGATAAAGCTAAGTTGAAACGGTTCACCCTCTTACAATTTTCTTTATGGCTACTGGCACTGTGTGCCGGTATTATCGCTAATGTGATGGTTTTTCACTCTTACAGTGTGGAAAAACAAGAACACATGCAAGTAAGCTTGCAGCGGTATTTAGATAGCCATCCGCAAATTACCGTCACCGATGCTCCCGCTATGGCAGAGCAATTGTTTGCCACCATGAACTTGAAAAACCTATGGCTGAGAGATGCTGAGGGTGAAGTATTGGCAAACAAAACACATCGCCAGAACAGCGCACTACTTTCACAAGTTGCTCAGTCTCAGTTCAACAGTGTCCGCAGCCAGTACGCGGTCAGCAGTAATGGTGAGCTGCGCATAGAGTTTATTGCCGATCTAGACGATGTAGCGAAAACATTTGAAGTTGGGTTACTTTATTTTGTATTAGTCATATCCCTGCTCGCACTGTTGCCTATTGCTAGTTTAAAAACGGCGTTTGTAGGATACCGCCGGCATGTGGCTGATATGATTTCAGCGATAATCGACCAATTCGTCAGCAATGGCGTGGTGCCAGATACCAGCAGCCGTGCATTCTCTGACGATAGCCAAAAGCAACGATTAGCCAGTCAAATCTCCCCTGCCCTCAATCGCTTATCAACATACTTAGGCTCGCAACTCGACAATATTGCCAGCTCGGCAGTGGAAATAAAAAAAGAGGCCTATAAAGACGTAGTCACCGAACTGGGTAATCGCAACATGTTCGTAGAGTATTACGAACGTCACATTGAACACGTTCAAGGTGATTGTTTTGGTTGTATCGCCCTGGTACGAGGCACCGAATTGCAGCACATCAACCAGCGCAGCGGTTATCAGCAAGGCGATGAGTACATTCGCAGTATTGCTGAGATGCTCAGCGCTGTGGTCGGCAGTTATCGTGGCAGCAGCGTATTTCGCCTTAACAGCTCAGATTTTGCCGTGGTGTTACCTAATATCCCGCTAAAAGAAGCGGAGCGCTTTGCTAATAATGTTCAGTCTAAGCTAAACCAGTATCAGAAAATCCATGATCTAACCTCTGTCGCTTACACCGGCATTGTGCCCTACGAGCAAAATAAACCCTTAGGCGAGCTACTGGCGAATGTTGATGTGGCGATGAATATTGCTCAGAGCAAACAAAATAACGCTTGGCACATTCAACGCCAAGAGGATATGAGTGCCAGCAGCAATCAAGGGTCGCAAAATTGGCGTAAAATGATCAACGACTTGCTCGATAAGCAAAGTGTGACCTTAGTGATCCAAGCCATTATGCCGCTAGGTAAAAGCAACAATGCCTACTCAGAGATTCAGGCGCGATTTCGCGATGAGGAAGAGCATATCTTACCGACCTCTTCGTTTATGGCGATGGCCGATCAGTTAGGAAAATCGGTTGAACTGGATCAGATGATCATCGAACATGCTTTTCGGGCGATGAAAAGTAAAAACCTCAACGCGCAGTATTTTGGGCTCAACGTGTCAGCCGCAAGCGCCCATGATGATAAATTTGTGATCTGGCTTGAGCGTCGACTGATGAAAGAAGGCGAATTGGCAGCTCGTCTCATCTTTGAGATTTCAGAGCTGGGACTGCAACAAAACATCGGCGCAAGCAAACGTTTTATTACCATGCTGCATCGCGCAGGCGCCCGTATTACCGTAGAGAAATTTGGCGTAGGGCTAACGTCATTCAAGTTTTTCCGAGAGTTAAAACCAGACTTTATCAAAATGGATGCCAGCTACACGCGCGGCCTAGAAGACGATAAGAATAACCAGTACTTCATGCGATTAATGGTTGATTTAGCGCACCGTATTGGCGTTAAAGTATTCGCCGAAGGCGTTGAGAGCCAAGAAGAGAAGCATATTATCGAGCAGCTTTGTCTTGATGGTGCACAAGGCTACTACATTGAAAAACCTCGGGAGCTGTAACACAGCTCCTTTCCTACACTTACCCCAGCCTCTAAGAGCAGACATGCAACATCGCGTGTTAAAGCAGGTTTGCTCTGCCCGCTGTGTACAAGTTACCGCGACTTAATGCATATGGTCGGATGACATCTTTCCACCTTGTTATCATTAGTGATATTAATTATCATTCGCCCCTCCATTTTAGTACAACAAGGACAATACGTGCGCTTTCCCTTTTCTCTAATTATGCTTGCTCTCAGTGGCAACGTCATCGCCAAGCAAAATAACAATGAAAACTTAGAACATATTATTGTGACTGGTAGCCGTGTCATAGAAAATATTGATGAAGTGCCAGCATCGGTGACGGTGATCACTCGAGAACAAATTGAGGCCCAGCTTAAGGTTAATCCAGAATTACAAAACCTTTTGCAAATGATGGTGCCAGGTATGGCGCCAAGCACAAATAGCTCAAGTAACACCGGGCAAACGTTGCGCGGCAGAGCGCCCTTAGTGATGATTGACGGTGTCCCTCAGTCTACGCCGCTGCGTAATGGCTCTTTAGGCATACGCACACTCGACCCAAGCGTTATTGAACGCATTGAAGTCATCAAAGGGGCCACCTCAGTATATGGCAATGGCGCTGCAGGCGGAGTGATCAATTACATTACCAAAAAGCCGACAACGGCTGATGATTTTAGCGCAGAGCTTGATGTGTCAACACGATTCAGTGCCGTCAAAGCGGATGAAACCTTAGGTGCACGCATCGAGGGCTCGGTCAGTGGCCGGGCAGACAAGTTTTCTTATTTAGCGACCATCAGCTATGAAGAAAATGGCGTACAGCGCGACGCCGAAGGCGATATTCTCGGCTTGCAATACGGACTCAGCGACGTACAAACGCACAATTACTTCACCAAATTAGGTTACGACTTTGATGCAGATAAGGCCCTCGCCTTCACTTACAACTACTATAAGTCGCAACAAAAAACAGATTTAGGCGATGTCTTTGGTAACGTCAATTCTGGCGATAAATCCTACGCGATTCATGTGCCGCCAGCACAGCAAAAGCAAGGCCGTCCGCAAGGTCCAAGTGGCAACACCAATGCCATGCTTAAGTACACCGATAACGCTATCTTCGCGCGCACCGCACTGACGCTAGACTTATATGCGCAAGATATTGAAAACGTGTTTTTCTTCTCTCCAAATCTTGCCAACCCAGATGAGGGTTATGATGGCGGTCAGTCGATCATTGCCTCGCAGAAGCAGGGCCTGCGCGCCACGTTGAATACCTTGATAGATTTTGACAACACCGAAGCCACCTTTATTTATGGTATTGATGCGCTGCAAGACACCACATCTCAACCCTTAGTTGATGGCCGTGAGTGGGTCCCGGAAATGGACATGAGCAACCTTGCTGGCTTTTTTCAAAGTAAATGGGTGATGTTTGATGACTATGTTATCAAAGCCGGTGTACGCCATGAGGACATCGACCTCGAAGTTGATGATTATCGCACCCTTAAACTGTGCCGCAACGCCCAGCAATGCTCTGTGGCGTTCGAAGTGCGTGGTGATACCCTCAATTACACAGCCACCACCTACAATGTCGGGCTAAAATATAATGCGTATGAGCAATTTAGTCCGTTTTTTAGCTACTCTCAAGGTGCAGATATCTCGGATATTGGCCGCTTGCTGCGTAGCGCAACTGTGGATGATATTGCTCTGATCCGCACTGAAGCCGCACTTATCGACAATTACGAGGTGGGCTTTACGTCGGTGCTTGATAGCCTGCGAATTGAAGCGTCCTTATATCGCAGCACATCTGATTTGGGAACCACTAACCGTTTTGATGAAGCCACTGGCGTATACATGCCTGTACGTGCTCCACAGGAGATTTGGGGGTATGAAGCACTAGTGGATTACCGCTTTCACCCTGCTTGGCGCGCCACTGCCACCTATTCTTATGTCGAAGGCAAAAACACGGCTGAAGATATTTATCTCGGAGGCAAACAAATTAGTCCACCCAAGGCGACTTTGAACCTACAATGGCAAGCTACAGATGATGCCGCGCTCACGTTATCAACCTTATACGTGGGAAGCCGCAAACGGTTTACCGCCAACGATGCTGGCAAGTATGTTGGCGATCAAGGGCCGATTGACGATTATTTTGTCATCAACCTCAGCGGTAACTGGCAATTCAATCCAAGCGCCAATGCCTATTTCGGCATCGAAAACCTTCTTAACCGCGATTACTACCCAGCAAGAGCGCAAGCTTACACCTATGGCGGCTACAATATAAAAGGTTTAGGCACCATAATCACCGCCGGTTTCCATTACCAATTCTAAGGCGGTAATAAGCAATCCAGATGTATCAACAGTGCAAAGCCGGTTTACCGGCTTTTTTTATTCGGCTTGTCTCACTGCAGTTAAAAAAGAATCACTCACAAGCATTAATCGAAACTTGAATGCGAATACTTTTTAATTATAACCCTATGATTTATATGTAAAAATTTGATTTATTCATAAGATCGACTACACTAGGGCTACATCTTTCTAAGGAGATTATGGCAAATGCAAGGTAAACAACGAGTTATAGACGCATTCAATAAGCTGCTTGCAAATGAGCTGGCCGCAATTGACCAATATTTCATTCATTCGCGCATGTACGAAGATTGGGGTTTAAATAAACTTTATGAGCGTTTGGAGCACGAGCGCGACGAGGAGACGCAACACGCTGACTGGCTTATCAAGCGTATTTTATTTTTAGAAGGCGTGCCCGATTTAACTAAACGTCGAGCTCTGCTTGTTGGTGGCAACGTCAAAGAGATGATGGCCAACGACCTTAAGCTTGAGCTTGAGGTTGTACAGTGTGTTAAAGAAACCATCAAAATTTGCGAAGAAGAACAAGACTATCAATCTCGCGAAGTACTTGAGAAGCTCTTGTTTGATACCGAAGAGGACCATGTTTATTGGCTTGAACAGCAACTGGGTCTTATTGAGAAGATCGGTATTCAAAATTATCAACAATCGCAAATGGGTGAGTCTGAGGCTTAATTATGAAAGGTGATAAAGACGTCATTGCAGCCTTAAACCAAGTGCTTGCAAATGAGCTAGTAGGCATTAATCAATATTTTTTGCATGCGCGCATGTTTAAAGATTTTGGTTTTAGCAAGCTAGATAAAGCAGATTACAAGGTGTCTATCCAGAAAATGAAAAACGCCGATAGACTTATCGAGCGCATTCTGTTTTTAGAGGGGCTTCCTAACCTACAGGATTTAGGGCGCCTGCGCATTGGTGAAAATGTTGAAGAGATGATAGCTGCCAACGTGCATTTTGAGCTGGAGTCATTAAAAGACTTGCAGGCAGCGGTAAAGCTTGCCGAAGAGCGTTTAGATTACATCAGCCGTGAGGCGCTAGATGCAATTCAAAATGAGCAGGAAGAGCAAATAGATTGGCTGGAAACGCAGCAACATCTAATCAAGGCCACGGGCCTCGAAAACTATCTGCAATCGCAGATGTAATCCTTGCCGCGCCTGATCTTTGACTAGTCCTGAAATAAGTTGACACTTATTTTGATTAAAACGCCTGATGTACTTCATCGGGCGTTTTGTATTTTAGAGCCAGGTGTGGGCGTCTC